>CAZPII010000197.1:0-3728 GCA_964586485.1 uncultured Atribacterota bacterium
GATTTACTTTTCTCTGATGATTTAATATTAAATGTTTTTGATAATATTATTAATCACATAGATATTTTTAAATCTAAAGATGATATTTTAGATTTTACAAAGAAAATTGAAGCTGAGCATATTCTTGGTATTAATAGTAAAACTAGGCCAAAATCTTTAAGATTTTTCCATAGAACTTATACTGATAAGGACAAAGAAAAAATATATTAAATCAAAAATACAGGGGGTCAGGTCTTCACATTTGACATTCAAACTGTAATCCCCTAAAATTATCATATGGCCAGACCACTAAGAATCAATTTCGAAAACGCTGTCTATCACATTATCGCCAGAGGCAACAGGAAAGAGAAGATCTTCTATTCTGATGAGGATAAAAAACTCTTCCAAAAGAAAATGAACAAAACATTCCAAAAATACTCACTTATCTGTTATGCCTATTGTCTGATGGATAACCATTATCATCTCTTTTTAAAAACACCCAAAGCAAATTTAAGTAAAGGCATGCATTATCTTAATGCCAGTTATGCCAATTATTTTTCTGCCAAGTACCGGCTTTCCGGACCATTATTCCAGGGCCGCTACAAATCAATCTTAGTTGAGCAGGACGAATATTCACTTGTCTTATCCGCCTACATCCACCTGAATGCTTACCGGGCACAAGTCAAAGACTGGCAAAGCTATCCAGCCAGCAGTCTCTTAGACTACTTAGGTAAAAGAGATCCACTGATAGAAAATCTGGATACTCAATTTATTTTACAACAGTTTAATCCTCAATTAAATCAAGCCCGTCAATTATACCAGCAATATCTTCAAAATAACCTTAAGCTCAAATATCCCCAGGAAGAAATAAAATACAGTATTGCCCTAGGTTCTGAAACCTTCCTCAAGAAAATAGAACAACACATCTCTTCTTATGGAAGAAATAGAGAAATCCAGGCAACTCATCTAGTCTCCCAGTTTTCTCCCGAAAAGATAATTGAGCAGATCAGTCAAACTTTTCAGATCCCCCAGGAAGAAGTTTTTCTTAAGAAAAGAGGAAACATATACAGATTATTAGCCCTTTATCTGATCAAAAATAATACTTCATTATCCCTAAAGGAAATAGGAAAGATATTTTCCATGGATTACACAGCAGTCTCCCAGGCAGCTAAAAGATTTGAAGATAAAATATCTAAAGATAAGAAGTTAAAAAAGAAAGTGGAAGCTATTTTAAGAAACCTAAAGACAGAAATGTCAAATGTGAAGACCTGACCCCTATGACAGGACCCAGGACCAAAAAAATGACAGAATTAGAATTATTGATCGATTTTCACCTGGATGCTGAAAGACAAGGGCCTGGCAGTCTTTCAGATACATTGAGAGCATTGAATTTAATTAATATTGAGAAGAAAAAAACTTTAAAAGTTGCAGATATTGGTTGTGGCACAGGTGCTCAGACAATTACCCTTGCTCAGAATATTGAAGGACAAATAATAGCAGTTGATTTATTTCCTGAATTTTTAGCGAAATTAAATTCTAAAGCAAAAGATTTGGGTTTACAAGAAAAAATCATAACACTTGAAAAGTCAATGGACGATTTACCTTTTGGTAAAGATGAACTAGATATCATATGGTCGGAAGGTGCAATTTATATTATTGGTTTTGAGGCAGGGATAAAAAAATGGAAAGACTATTTAAAACCCGGTGGTTACATAGCAGTAAGTGAAATTACCTGGATTACAAATTCAAGACCTAACGAAATTGAAGAATATTGGAATGATGAATACCCAGAGATTGATATTGTATCAAATAAGATTAAAATACTAGAAGAAAACGGATTTTCTCCGGTTGGATATTTTGTTTTGCCGAAAGACAGTTGGATTGAGAATTATTACAAACCTATGGAGGGACGTTTTGATGATTTCCTGAAAAAACATGATAATTCTGAAATTGCGAAAAATATTGTAGATAATGAAAGGGAAGAAATAAGGAAATACAAAAAGTATAGAGATTATTTTAGTTACGGGTTTTATATAGCAAAAAAAGTTACTCAATAAATAAATTTAGGTGCGATATTTACTTTCTCATTTAAATACATGGGACGGTTATTCGGCAGCGAGAGAAAATAGTATGAAAATAAAAAAAATAGAAAAAAGCAATGGAGTTAAAAATAAAAAAACTGCCATAAATGAAGAAAAGAGACACCAAACAGGTGTGAATATATATTATTTCTCAGGGACCGGGAACTCTTTAGTTGTTGCCAGAGATATCGCAGGGAAGATTGCGGGGAAGTTTATTGCTATTCCTCTGGCTATCAAGGAAGAAAATATCCATCCTAAGGGAGACATTCTTGGTATTGTTTTTCCTGTTTACCATCAGGGCTTACCCAATATAATTAACAGATTTATAGATAAACTAGATAAAATAGATGAAAAGTATATTTTTGGTGTCTGTACTTTCGGGGATAATCCGGGAATTTCCTTAGAATATTTAGATGAAAACATAAAGGCAAAAGGAGGAAAGCTCTCAGCAGGTTTTGCAGTAAAAATGCCTTATAATTATGTTATTCCATCCCTGGTTCTGAAGGATTTTTTCAGGTCTTTTAAACTTAGAGAGATAGACTCAGATAAATGTCAGAGCTTGTATAATGATTGGCAAAAGAAGCTTGAATATATATGTGAGAGGATAAAATACCAAAAGAAAGGAAAGATAGAAACAGCAGCGAGGACAATTGAGTCTATTGTAGATTTTTTTAATCTAAGAGAGACCCTGCAGAAAAAAATATGGTTAAAAATAGCAAATTATCAGGGAAGTACAGCTCTTTCTTTTCGCGACAGTATTAAATTAATGGATTATGGCTTTCAATGGGATGAAAGCTGTAATGGATGTGGTACCTGTTTTAAAGTATGTCCTGTTGACAATATTATAATAAAAAATGATAGACCTGTCTGGCAGCATCATTGTGAGCAATGTTTTGCCTGCCTGCAATGGTGTCCCCAAGAGGCGATTCAGTTCAGTAAGAAAACATCTTCTGGTAAAAGGTATCACCATCCTGAAGTTAATTTATCAGACATGATAGATGCTTGAAATTGAGAATATCTATTTGCTTGACAGCTTTCTTCTATTCATGATTAAATTTTTTAAAATTATTAATGATTTATGCAGATGATTTTACATATCAAATAAGGTATAAAAGATAGATTGGTCTCCTGTTTGAAATATAAATATGGTGAATCTAAAAAATGAAAAAGGTAAAAACGTTAAAAAATAAACAAAAATTAGTTTATTCAGCATTTTCTTTATTAATGATTCTAATGGCTGGAATCCTTTATACTTTTGATAGTAATATATTTCAAAAGTTCCTAGGTAGTATAACTCCATTGATAACAATTCCTATTGTTGCTCTTTTGGGATTTATTTCCTTATCCTGCTTATTCTCTAAAAATGTTATATTATTCTCCAATCAAACTAATTTTAGAATTTTACTATACTCTTTTATTCTCTCAGTCATACTGGCTATCATTATGGTTTTTCTTGATTTTAATAAAGCACTTTTTCCTAGGGATATAAATATTTTATTTCCTGTATCTCTATTATTTTATCCTGTCATTGGATTTGTAGCAGAAATTATTTTTCATCTTCTCCCCTTGGCATTACTCTTCTCATCCTTTGCAAGTATATTAAAAAGATTATATAAGAATAAAATATTTTATTTTTCAATTTTGTTAGTTTCATTAATAGAACCGATT
>CAZPII010000198.1:0-3704 GCA_964586485.1 uncultured Atribacterota bacterium
GATCTCTACTTTTACTATATTTATATTTTTACCATACTTGAATCTTTATATAATTTTATCTAGATAAGTTATTATTGTTTACCCAATTTTATTTTATTCTTCTCTTAACTAGATACTAACGACTAAATACTGAATACTATTTTCTTACAATTCCCTCCAGCCAGTCAAACCAATACTGTAATCCTTCACCAGTCAGACATGATACTTCAATAATCTTCATATCAGCCCTGATGTCTAGAGCTTCTTTCTTTAAGCGCTCAATGTCAAATGGAACATAGGGTAATAAATCTATTTTATTTATTAACAGCAGATCACATTTCCTAAAGATTATTGGATATTTAATTACTTTATCATCACCTTCGGGTATACTTACCAGGTTTACTCGCCATGCCTCACCTAGATCAAATCCGGCAGGACAGACTAAGTTGCCCACATTTTCTATAAAGAATAAGTCAACTTGATTTAAATCAAAGGCTGATAAAGCACTGTTAACCATATTGGCATCTAAGTGACAGGCACCATCAGTATTAATCTGGGCAACCTGTACATCATATTTATCAATACGCTGGGCATCACGGTCAGTCTGTAAATCCCCTTCTAACACAGCAATTTTTATTTTCTTTCCAAGTGTATCTATTGTTTTTTCTAGTACACTGGTTTTTCCGGAACCGGGTGAACTCATCATATTGATAACCGGTAAATTATGTTGCATAAAAATCTGTCTATTTTTTAATGCCATATCTTCATTGCTTTTCATAATATTAGAAAATACTTTAATTCTGGTCAATTTTCTCTCCTTCTTAAATTTAATTAATATTTTACTTCTTAAATTTTAAAGCACTACTTATTTTCTTTATTTTTATTATTAAGCTGATCTTTCTGAAAGAATCTCTCGGCAATAACAAGTGCAGCGAAATCATCATAAGGACGGGGTGGTACACGGAAGGAAATTGGTAGAAGCTTAGATAGCCCAGTCGGTGGATAATATTCAAAATAGCGTCTCCTGGCCTGCATAGTGGTATCTTTTTCGGCTATTTTAGTTAATATAAGGTTGGGAAATTTTTCCTTAATGATAGTAAAAATCTTTTCAGAATTAGTCCCAGTCCCAATTAATATGTTTTTAATCTTATACCTGTCTAAGTATAACTTTATTTTATAAAGTAATTTTTCTTTACCTACAACCTCACCTGCAACAAATTTCAAATGATTATCAACAACTGCAATACCACATTTTTTATTGCCCGGGTCAATGGATAATACAATTTTATTCATACTTTTTTCCTTAGGTAATTTTTGAATATTATACCACCTATATAGATTACTCCCAACTATTCAGGAAGCATGATTATGGCTTAATTAGTAGTAAATATCGCACCCGCCAAAGCGGGTGGCTTTAAGAACCCCTGAAAGGGGGTTAATATTTCTAAATAAACAAATCACAAAAGCTGGACACGCCATGGATGAGTGTAAACATTCATTCTCTCCTCCCGGGCAAATCCAATCAGTGTTACACCTTTTTGATCTGCCAATTTAACTGCACAATCTGTAAGAGCAGATCTGGAAATAATGATTGGAATATTTCCAGAAACGATTTTTTCAATAATTCCTTCAGTAATACGACAGGAAGTTAACATAATTTTGTCTTTCAGGCAAATATTTGTTAACAATGCCTCTCCTAATATTCGATCAATAGTATTATATCGACTTATATCTTCACAAAATAATAAAATGGAACCATTAAAATCAGCCAATGTACAACTGTGTACACTTCCACTCTGTTGAAAAAATATGGATCTCTCCTGTATCCTGGAAATAAGAGAATAAATGGCATTGGGATTAATTTTGAGGTTATTATAAATAACAGGAACGGGCTCAACTTGCTTTTCCATTTGCTGCTTTCCCATTATCGATGAAACCGAATTAGCTGTTTCTTTGATAGAATGAAGTATATTTTTTATCTCAACATTTATTGATCTTTTTGCTATTTTAATCGAAGTAATATCTTCTTTCTTTTGCAGGATTCCTGAAGTAAACAAAAATCCCACTACCAGATAATTGTAGTTACCCGGACTACAACTTAAACTTATCAGCTTCTCCTTATTAACAAAAATGGTTATTTTAATCTCTCTGGCAACTAAATCTAAAACCTCTGCTTTTTTATTTCCTGTAAACCGAATTAAATTAATTCTGGTTCCTTTATTATTCTTCAACAATCCTATTTGCCTCTTTTTCGTGCTAATTTTTCTGCCCTGATAAAATCAATATTAAAATTGATATTAAAAAATGAGCCTAACTCCGGATCAAACCTGGTAATTTCCTTTTCTCCAATCCAATGAATATTTAAATAGGGAAAGATGCTTCTTACTGCTAATTTTCCACTTTTTATACTTCTCTCCATTACCTCTAAACACTTTTTGCTATAAATTGCACACAAAGGTTCGAACAAATCCTGGTGGTATTTTGGAATGATGATATCATAGTTTTCTATCTTTTGAATCATATATTTAATTAATCCAGCTTCAATAAAAGGCATGTCACAACCTATTACCAGATTATAAAGAGTTTTAGAAGCTCGTAAACCGGAGAAAATTCCACCCAGGGGCCCTTTTTGCGGATAAACATCTTCCACAACTTTTTCAAATCGGGGAAATTTTTCTTTTGAACCAACAATAACAATATCTTTTTCTGTGATACCATCGATAGAAGTTATATTTGATACTATTCTGTCTATAAGGTTGACACCCATTAATTTCATCTGTCCTTTGTTCTTGTTTAAACCTATTCTGCTACTTTTCCCTCCTGCTAAAATAAGTACAGTGATTGCGAAGGGTTTTTTAATATCATGCTGGTCTTTTTTCATTTTTTACCAAAATATAAGAGATACCTTTGCAAAGTTATTCATTCAAGATAATATTTTTTCAATTTTAACTGCACAAAATTTGTATTCCGGAATCTTAGAGACTGGATCGAGTGCAGCATTGGTTAGTAGATTTGCAGCAGCTTCATGGAAATGAAAGCTCATGAAAACCACACCTTGATCCGATTTTTCAGTTACCTGTGCTTTGGCTCTGATTTTCCCTCTGCGGGAGAATACTTCTATTATCTCCCCGTCTTCGATGCTCAATTCCCGGGCATCTTGAGGACTGATTTCAACTAAGGCTTCCGGATAAATTTCACTTAATCCTTTAGATCTTCTGGTTACTGTACCTGTATGAAAATGATACAGCACTCGACCTGTAGTAAAAATCAGGGGATAATCTTCATCCGGTAATTCGGCTGCTTGTTTAAAGTCTACTGCAAAAAATTTTCCTTTTCCTCTGGTGAATTTTCTCTTATGCAAATATTGGGTTCCCGGATGATTGGCATCAGGGCAAGGCCATTGTAACCCCTCTTTCTCCAATCTAGAATAAAATATTCCGCCATAAATGGGAGTAAGTTCAGCAATTTCTTCCATAATTTCCGATGGACAGTTATAACTCATTTGATAACCCATTTCCCGGGATAATTCAGATATTATCTGCCACTCAGGTTTTGCATCTCCAATCGGCTCAATTGCTTTGTATATTCTTTGTACGCGTCTTTCGGTATTAGTAATTGTACCGTCTTTTTCAACAAAACTTACCCCAGGTAAAACTACATCTGCCAGTTCTGCTGTTTCAGTCATAAACATATCAGAAACTACTAAAAATTCAGTTTTCTTTAAT
>CAZPII010000199.1:0-3684 GCA_964586485.1 uncultured Atribacterota bacterium
ACGATAATAAACGAAGTTAATAAACATCTATTTCTCATTTTCTAAATATACCTCCATAAAAAATTTTTCAGTTTACAAATCTATCTTTATATTTGTAAATATTAAAATATAAAGATTTTCTATTATTTTAACATTAACCACCTCCTTATTTATTCTTTTTCCTTATGTACTATTATTTATTATACTAAAAATCAAGGCAACATTGCAAAAAATACTAAAATATTTACTATCTTGGATTCCATTTTTTTATATGTTTATAACCCAGAATTCTTTTAGTATTGTTTAATTTTTCTTTTGTTCTTCCAGTATTTTCTGTGCTCTAACCTGATTAAAAATTCCGCAGGGGCATATTACGGCTAGTTCCTTGGCAGCTTTTTCAGCTGTTTTCTTGCCCTCTTTTACTAACTTCATATTCTTCTCTACAATGCCAGATGCAATCATATGATGACCACACATAGTTGTAATTCCTAGAACATCATCCTCAGGTAATAACTCTTTTTTACCCCAGATACCCAGGGAATAATTCATGGTATGAGGTTTTAGTTCCGCTTTTTTACAAGCATCCAATATTTCATCTAATAAACCAGCAATGATTACTGAATATCCTAAATCCGCTTCCTTGAGATCTTTTAAAAATTGGACTACCTGTTCCTTTCGGGTAAAAACGCCTCTCAGTCTGGATTTATCTGATATATTATCTTTTAATTTTTCCACGCCGTGTTCTAATTTGCATCCTACTTTAACATCTCCCCAATTTTCGGAACCGGCTTTTTCCGCAATATCAATAAAGCTTAAAGCATCATCTCTAATATCTTTATCGTTTATTCCTGAGGCTGGATACATAAACCAAACAAAATCATGTTTTTGTGATTCAATACTTCCGTATCTATGAAGTGAATGTGTCATTATTGTAATTCCTCCCTTAATCTTTATACAAAGGACGTCCCAAACCAACATTAAGTTTTCCTCTAACTGGCTTGGGAATATTTAATTCATCAAGTTTATCAAATAATGGAGTATTGCCATCTTCATCTACCCTTGCTACAATACCCAAACTAAATACCGTATCGATTTCTTTTTCTACCTTCTTTAACGCTTTCAATATATCGCTAATTTTGTCTAAGGGGCATTTCCCCTCAACAATAACCGAAAGTAAGTTGGTATCCAGTAAATCTTCTCTTATTTTGCCAGTACTTACATCAGTCATTATCTTAGCTAAAGGGGTAGATTCAGGTCCTTCTAATTCCAACCCTGCGGCAACAACTGCCATGGCCACTTTTTCAGCATCTCTTAACCTGCAACCAATACCTGGTCGACCCATATCAATACATATACCGTATTCATTCTTTCTAAATCTTCCTGTTACATCATTGGTTTTCATTTCCTCTGTTCCTCTTCCGGGAACACTGCTTCCAGCTGAACTGGTAGTGGGATCTGATAAAATATGTTGAAAATCGCTTTTGAAGTCATCATATAATTCATCTTCAATTGCCCCAAAAGGACAAACATCCTGCCTGACACATACATTACATTTAGTGCATATATCTTGATCTACATATACCTTTTTTTGACCTTCAACTCTCTTAAATGCATTCACCGGACAATATGGGATACAGGTTTCACAACCTGTACACAACTCATTATTTATAATTGCCATTAAGCTTCCTCCTTAAATATTGATAGTTCTGTTTCTGATAGTTTCAAATTATTTTTTTTATTATTTAAACTACTATTAATAGTTGATCGATATATAATTATTTTTCAACACGTAATATATATAAAATATATTTTATATTTTATATTTTCCCTACCATTTTACTTAAAATAATAACAAATGTCAATCTAACGCGTTTTAGAAGATTAACAACTAGACTGTTAATTTTCAATTATTATAATTCTTTTTTATCATATAATTCATTGGCTCTTTTTACTATATGCTCCGCAGTTAAGCCAAATACTTTAAGTAACTCCCAGGGAGCCCCGGATAAACCAAATTCATCATTCACCCCTATCATATCAAAAACAAATTTTGTCTCATACATTTTGCCGCTGGCAATAACACCGGCGATGATATTGCCAAATCCACCCTTCTGGTGTTCTTCGGCAGTGATCACAACTCCCGTGTCTTTTGTAGCTTGTATTATAGCATCTCGGTCAATAGGTTTAACCGTATGGATATTGACTATTCTGGTTTCCAGGTTGTATTCCTTTTTAAGAATATAGGCAGCTCGCATTGCTTCAGCTACCATAGGTCCACAGGCAATAATGGAAATGTCTTCATTTTCGGATTGGTAGTTTATGCTTATTTTTGTTTCAAAAGCATCTATAAAATTCTCTTTCTCCTCCCTGAAACGGATAATATTTGCTTTACCAAATTGATAGGGAGTCTCTTCTTTAGTAACAACCGGGGTTGCCTCACGGGCATAACGAATCACCGCAGGCCCCTGTATTTTGGAAACTGATTTTGTCCCTCTCTCGGTTTCCCTTGAATCACAGGGAACGATGACATGCATATTGGGCAAATAATACATATTGCTGATTTCCTCCAGAGCCTGATGAGTTGCTCCGTCAGGGCCTACAGATAAACCACCATGGGCATTAGCAATCTTGACATTATAATTGTTATAGCAAAGTGTCGTTCTAATTTGATCCCAATTCCTTCCTGTAACAAAAACACCATAGGAACCGATAAAGGCGGTCTTCCCTTCTTTGGCAAAACCCGCAGCAGCCAGAGTCATATTTTGCTCTGCTACTCCCATTTGAAAGAAACGTTCTTTTCTCTCGGGATGATTCTTAAAAAACCGGTCCATTCTGATGGAGCTGGTAATATCTGCACCAAAGGCAACAACGTCTTTGGATTCGCCTAATTCCTCAATGGCATCACCAAAACCGTTTCGCGTAGGAATCATCTCCACTTTCATTTCCTTCTGGCTATTCCACCAATAGTCTTTGCCAAATTTAGGCATAGCTTGTGCCACTTTGTGGTTCACTTCTTCCTGGTAGGCACAGGCCTTCTGATAGAGGGCATTAACCCTTTCTTTATCAAAATCCGGGGCTTTAATGTCCTGCAGAGCTCTTTCTAGTGATTCTGCTCCAGTCAAACCATCCTTGGGACAAACTCCATGATAACCCACTACATTTTCAGCAAAAGAAACATCTTTTCCTTTGACGGTATGGGCAATGATTACAATTGGTTTCTCTTTCATTCGAGAAGCTTTTTCTAGTGTATTAAGTATTTCTTTCATGTTGTGTCCATCAACCTGGAGGACATGCCAGCCAAAAGCTTGCCATTTCTCAGTCAAATCTTCAAGTTTCATCACTTCTTCCGTTGGACCGTCGATCTGTAATCTATTTCTATCTACAATAGCAATCAAATTATCCAGATTATAATGAGCAGCAGACATGATACCTTCCCAGACTGAACCCTCATTAAGTTCTCCGTCTCCTAGGATGCAATAAGTCTTAAAATCCTTTTTATCCAATCGGGCATTCAAAGCACATCCCACGGCAACCCCCAATCCCTGACCGAGAGATCCGCTGGAAAGCTCAATACCCGGAACTTTTAATCGATTTGGATGCCCTTCAAAGCCGGACCAGAGTTTTCTTAGCTTGACTACCTCATCAATAGGAAAATAACCTGAAATCCCTAAGGCAACATAAATTGCCGGGGCTTTATGTCCAACA
>CAZPII010000200.1:0-3676 GCA_964586485.1 uncultured Atribacterota bacterium
TCTGCGGTTATAACAACCAGTTAGTGAATCAACTCGGACCAGTTTTTCTATTTTTTCTTCCATCTTTTTCCTTTCCGTTATATCCCTGATTAGGGAAAAAACCTCGTCTTCACCAAATGGTAAGATACGTGCTTCAAACCAAAGGATACCGGCAGGGACTTCCAGTTCATATTCATACACCTGAAGTGATTTACTCTTAATTGCTTTATTAATGTAAGTTAATGTACGGACAGCTATTTTTTCGGGCAGTATATTCCTTATATCCTTCCCTATCAACTCTTTTGTAGGCAATAAAAGTTTTTCTTCTTTAGAAGAAGCGATGACATCCAGGTAAATGCCTTGCTTGTTAATTCTGAAAATAATATCAGGAATGACCTCTATTATCGAACGGTGGTATTCTTCGCTTTTTTTCAATACTTCTTCTAATTGTTTGTGTTCTAAATATTGGCTAATTTTTTTGGCAATGGAATTTATTAAATCGTGTTCTTCTTTCAGGAAAGGGTCTTCTTCTGTTTGAGAGATTGCTCTTAAGTAACAGACTTCAAGCTCGCCGATTGGTTGTTTATTGACAGTAATCGGGGCAGACTGTTTTAATGTTGTATCCTGGAAATTCTTTGATTGATAATTTTGGCCGTTTATCTGAATATTGGCACAGGTAAACTCAGGATATTGCCAGGCTGAGGGTAATAACTCTACTACAGATTGGAGAGTCTGGCCAACAGGAATATCTGGATCATCCATAATTTTGGAAACACGATACAGGCAATTCAGTTCTTTGATTCGTTCCGAAAGAGCCTTTTCTGTTCTCTTGCGCCTGGTAATATCCCGGGCAATAGCCAGAACCAAAGAATTATCTTTCATTTTCAGCGGATAGGTAAAAATCTCCACTGTTATCTTTTTATGGTCTTTACGGTTTAAAGTGAATTCATCCGGACCGGTAGAAAATCCCTGCTGATTTTTCGCAAGTGCCTGCTGGGCTTTGGGAATCTCAAAGGAAGGCAGAATATTGAGTTGAAAGAAATTTTTACCAACCAGCTCTTCTTTCTGATACCCGGTAATCCTCTCGGCTGCTTTATTGCCATCAAGAAAAATTCCATTCAGGTCAGTGATGTAATAAGGGTCCGGGGCATATTCGAATAAGGTTTGGAAAAATTCTTTGGAATCCAGGGATTTAATTTTTTCTCTTAAACTATCCTTTTGTCTTTCTTTATCCATTTCCTTTCCCTCATTCAAATTTAAACCCTTTCTCTTGGAATAATTTTATACAAACATCCACTATTTCCGGATCATATAAAACACCTTTATTTTTAGTTATTTCATCAAGGGCTACATCAACCCCCAAAGCAGGCCGGTAAGGGCGGTGGGATGACATGGCTTCTACCACATCAGCTAGCCCAATAATCTTTGCTTCCAAAGGGATATCCTCTCCATTTAGACCCTGGGGATAACCGGAACCATTTATTCTTTCATGATGCTGGTGAACGATTTGTGCTATGGGATAGGGAAAGTCAATATCTTTTAAGATTTCATAGCCTGTCTTGGGATGTTCTTTAATCAGATCAAATTCAATTTCACTTAGCTTCCCCGGTTTTGTCAGGATTTCTGAAGGGATAGCCATTTTGCCGATATCATGGATAAGGGAAGCAATTCTGACCGTTTCTGTTTTCTCCCGGGAGAGGTGTAGCTCACGGGCTATAGCCACAGAGAGCTGATAGACTCTGTATTGATGGCCGGCAGTATAGGGATCCCGGGTTTCCGAAATTTTGGAGATGGTCTCAATGGTGGCATTCATGGTCTTGCGCAGTTTCTGTTGGGATTGATTGATATCCGTGACATCCATAACCGTGGAAATGATTAAATCTTTCCCGGGAATAGGGATGTTATAGGCAGAGATATACCTGGTCTCTTTCCCTTTGCGGGTCACAGGGATATTCTCCCAATACATACGCTGGGGATCACCGCTGGCGATATCATCCTCTACCCTTTTTTTGAGTTGGCTGCGGAAAGCCGGATCTTCATAGGCAACATCCCAGAATACCCCCGGTCTGGAAAGCTTTTTACGGGTCGTCCGGTAGATTTGAGCAAATTTATCATTCATATAAGAAAAATCAACGGTGGGAAAAACTGTATTCACGGCAATGCCGATGGGGAGATTATCCATAACCGATCTGATAAATGCTTCGCTTTCTCTTAATTCTTTTTCCTTCTGTTTGCGTTTTTCCTCCAGCTCCATACTGTAGAGGGCAAAGGAAATGTCTCCGGCTACTTCCTTAAAGAGAGATTGTTCCTGTTTGTTATTCTGGTAGATCTTAGGAATGGATACCAGAAAGATGCCATAGGCTGTTCTGTTTTGTTTAAGGCAGATAGTATAAGTACTCCAGTCTTGATATTGATCTGCCAACAGACATTCACTGCATTGGGAGCCGGGATTCTCGGTTATAACTGCTCCTTTCTGGTTGAAGGCTTTCTGCATACATTCCGGCCATTTCCCGTTGTTGATCTGTTTCTCTAAAAGAGCAAATTTCTGGCCATAGCCTGCCTCAGCTGAGCCGGTGGCTTTCTTGTCTTTATCCAGCAGAATAATCCAGGCATGCTGATATCCGCGGGTCTCTACTAAGATGTTACAGGCTTTCTGGATCAGGGTATCACGGTCTTTTTCGGTGATGATCAGCTGGTTGACATTGCGGATGGCTAAAAGTACCTGGTTGAGATGTCTGATTCGCTCTTCTGATTCTTTGCGCTGGGTAATATCCCGGCAGCTGCCGTAGATTAAACCGTTGGGTAAGAGTATAGCATTAAGATCTACCGGAATGATGGAACCATCTTTTCTGACAAGTTTGTATTCTTTAAATAATTTTCCACCTTGCAGCAGTCGCTGAAAATCCTGTATATTTGACCGGACTTCTTCAGGTAAGGAGATGTCTTGAATATTCATCCGGGTTATTTCTTCCCGTGAATAACCTAACAGATCAGTCACAGCCTGGTTGACATAGACGTAATTGCCTTTTTGATCAGTAATAAAGATGGCATCGGCAGAGCCTTCGGTAATTGTCTTGTATTTCTCCTCACTGTCTTTCAGGGCTGCCTCGATTTGTTTGAGTCGGGTAATATCGGTCAGGGATGCTACGCTTTTCTGAGTGCCTGGGATCAGGCCAATCTTCAGATAGATGTCTTTCACCTGCCCGTGTTTATCTATAGACCGGAATTCATATTCTGTGGGGGCATTGCCTCCTGTGCGGCGGTCCTGGTGATAGGTTTTCATTCTGGGCAAATCTTGCGGGAGGACAAATTCGGTCCATTTTTTCCGGTTTTCAATCTCTTCTCTGGTATAGCCGCTGAGTTTCTCGAATTGGGTATTGGCCAGAGAGATGGTCATATCTTCCTCGAGAATGACTGTCGCAGTCCCGGTATTCTCAAAAACAGTCCGGTATCTCTCCTGGATCTTTTTGCGCTCGGTGATATCCCGGGCTATAGCAAGTACTAAAGGTTTATCTTTCATTCTAAGCGGATAGGTAAAGATCTCCACTGCTATCTTTTTATGGTCTTTACGGTTTAAAGAGAATTCATCCGGGCCAGTGGGGAGACCTTTCTCGTTCTGGCTGATAACTTTTTTTGCCTGAATCTTCCCCTTCTCATCCAATAAATCCAAATTGAAAAAATTCTTACCAAGAAGCTC
>CAZPII010000201.1:0-3667 GCA_964586485.1 uncultured Atribacterota bacterium
TCGCGACTGTGCATCGTTTTAATGGCGTTTAAGCGTTATTCTCTGCCTGTATGGCTGGCCTTATTAAAATAATGAAGCCCATTCCTGTTCCAAGCCCTCAAAAGTATATGCTCTAAAATAGGATGTGTATGCTAACAGAATATTTTTGCCAATGAATTAGTTTAACAATAATAACCGTCTAAAAAAGGACAATGGTCAAATGGGCTATTTTTTAATTTAGGTATTCATTCGTTTTCATCAAGTCATTTTCTAGATGAATCTTCTTTTACTTTTTCTCTTGTTTCGCTTCTCCAGCTTTAGGTATCCTATCCATGATATCCGGAATCTTTTCCATTATTTTTTCCAGCGCTCCGGGTTTACCCAGGGGAAGCAATTGCACCTGACCTTTCTGAATTACTATAACTGCCGAGGGTCTGGCCTTAGCTCCGAAACCCACACCTTCTCCGGAACCCTGCTGTTTTTTCTCATCCACTCCTCCGCCGGAACCAGAACCCATGCCAAAGGTAAGTTCAATTACCGGGATCAGGGTGGTATCCCCTACCTGAATTTCCTTGCCAATAATGGTTCTGGAAGTTAAAAATTCCTGTAATTTTTCAAATAAAGATTCAATTCCTTTATTTAATCCTTCGTTCATCTTCTTTTACCTCCTGATTTTTTTACTTATTTCTTAATCTTCTTATCGCTTGCCGAATTCCCTGGGCAAAATAAAACTGAATAAAATAATAGATTAGTACAACGATGATAATTCTTCCTTTGATGCCTATCTCTCCTTGAATCATTTCTTTATCAAATACTGGATTTATTTTCATCATATCACTATTGTAAATACTTGGGAATAACAGGTAGAAAAGGCCGGTCAGCATACCGGTATCGGCTGGGTCTTCAAATCCATAGATGAGATGCAAAGAATATTCTTTGGGAATAATGTGTTTGAATACTCTTCTTATTAATCGGAATGATTGATCCAGGAAAGATCGCTGAAAAAAACTGAAATACTTGTTAATTTCTTGCTTTGCTTTTTTTCTCTTACTTTCTAGTTTTTTTATCTCTCCTTTCTTTCTCTTTTCTTGGACTTTTTTACGATCCTGGAGGGTGACGCGGAATCCAAAAATGGTCAGAAAAAAGTCCATTTTTTTATGCTCTTCTTTGTTCACAATAAAATTGATTATTTTCCATAACCAGCTGATTCTTAAGGTGAGGAAATAACATTCTTCTTTTGCTCCTTTAATAGAGTAGACTATAGGTATAAAAATGATCATGGCGAATAAAATAAGCAGAATAAGGAATAAAGTTATCAGTACATATAAGAGCAGACCCATATCTTTGACTCCGTTTATTCTTTCTTTATTTAAAAAGATTAGATCTTTTGTTATGATAACATATTTCTACTTTAGTATAAAAAATAAATAATTTCATTTTACTTATTGCAATATGTGACGATTAAAATTCTTCTTTTATTATACTATGAATGAATAAGGATATCTTGATCTTATAAATGCTATTGTCCTTAATTTCACTAAGCGATAACCCAGTCACAGCAACGGGTTTCTCTTTTAAAAAGCTTAACAATTTTTCCAAAACCTGATCCGGTGTTTTGCCTCCTGAACTAAAAAAGAAGGCAGTTGATCCGATAGAATCACTATATTGATTGATATAAGTCCTTATAGCAGGGGTAATGTTTCCTGCCCATATTGGACTCCCAAAAATAATCAGATCATATTCAGCAGGATTTTTTTTCATTTCACTGATACGAGTCTCTTTTTTGGTCATTGCATCCCTGCCTCCTAAAACAAAACCTATCAGACCCGTTCGTTTTTTTTGATCAGAAATTTCTTCCAGGTCTGCATCTATTTGCTTGGCAATATCTTGAGCAATTTTTCGGGTATGACCAGTTTTGGAATAATACACTACAAGTACCTTATGATTGAAACTATCATTAACTTGATTTTCCATTAAATAATCTCCTTATAGTATTTGTGGCACAATGAATAACCATTTTTCATTCAAACTTCCTTTTTTCTGATTTTTCTTATTCACAAATCTTAATTAGCACAATAAAAATCACATTGATCCGACTAAAATCATTAGATTAGCCGTAAAAATAACCACATCCTGTATAAAATGAATAAACCATGCCCAGAACATCCCTTTCGTTTCATGTATAGACTTTGCCAACAGCCAACCTAAAAATCCTGCCATGAATACACCAATCAAACCACCAGGTGTACCAAAATAATGAGGTATACCAAAAATAGCAGCGGAGATCCAGTATTTTATGGCTGGTTTTACCTTATCATCTAATCCTGCTACAATGGTAAACCGGGCAAAAATCTCTTCCGACCAGGCATTTGTGGTGGAAAATATCAGAGAAAGAGGGAAGAGTCTCAATACTGTCCCATTAAAAATCCCTTTCATCTGAAAGACACCGATGGCCATAAAAATAGCCGTCCCTGCAGTTACCAGCAAGACAATAGTCGGACCAACATGTTTCCAGCTATGCTCTTCTTTAATCCCCAAAATTGATAATGCCTCAGTTGGGGCAAAGATATTTCCGATTCGAAAAAATTTCTTAAAATGAGAACGGTCATAAAAATACATGCTGAGTATTACAATGAATGAAATAAATAACACATATATTTGTTTGCTAAGTTCAATATTCAGTTCCCGATAAACAGTAAAGTCTAACATATGGATTTGATCTGTTTTCAAGAGGTTTGAGAGGATTAACATGGATAAAATTCCAATCAGACCAATCAATGGGGGCAAAAAAATAGATAGTTTAAAGATTGAACTAGGGGAATAATTGCTGTTCTTTCGATTATTATTTTTAATTTTAAAAAAATCAACCATCTGGTCTCCTTATTTATCATAAAATAATTAGAGTTTATACTCATTAAATAATCTTAAAGATAACTTATTGAAGAGCAACAATCAGACTGGTAACCAACAATATGATTGAAGTAGGGGCCCAGATAGCTCTTTCTTTTTTGCTGGGAGTAATCAAGTTTAGCACTACAGCGAGAACTAAAAAACATACCACAAACCAGATGGCGGTCATTGAAAATTCATCATACCTGGAGCTGACTATTTCTGCTCGTATGAGTACAATATAGGCAAAGAAAAAAAGAATGATAATTTGAATTATGCTCCCCAAGCGCATTTTCCAGGGATAAGTGCCAGGAAATCGACCCCCCATGGCATATTCACCCCAGGGCATTCCAATCACCAGGCCGATTTGAAATAAAATTACAATACCGATTAAAATAGTAAAAATCATTGTTGCTATAGTTACCATACTCCTACCTCTATTAATTTATAAAATTTCAATATAATATATTGATGTTAATATCAAAATTCTCTCATCATTACTGCGCAATCTTACTGGAATATTGATGAAACTTTCCACTTAATCGATTCTCTGAAATTCCCTTGAGTAATATTTCAGCAGAACTAAAATTCTTTGCCAAAGGGATATTATGAATATCACAAACCTTTAACAGGGCAGCTATATCAGAATCATGGGGTTTTTTGGCCAAGAGATCTCTGAGAAAAATTACCAAAAATATTAACCGGGCATGGCACTTTTTCTGCCACCATGCCCGGTGGGTTAAGGGGTGTAATATTTTTGTTTAACTATGATCGGAACATCTACTTAACACTGATATAA
>CAZPII010000202.1:0-3604 GCA_964586485.1 uncultured Atribacterota bacterium
ATAGCCTTCCCGTAATAATTGCTGATGAATACGGGGACTGCCATATCTCTTACGATTCTTCTGGTATATTTGTTTTATTTTCTGTTTTAACTGCATATCTTTTATTTTCCTTTGACTGATTGGGTGCTTCAGCCACTCATGGTATCTCGACCGGGAAACTAAAAGCACCTGGCACATCTTCGTCACACTAAATTCTTTAGTGTGTTCTCAGGATAAACATGTAGTGATCTACCGTTTTTTCGTGAAGATTGCCAAAGCTTTTTTTAAGACGTCACGTTCTATAGTAGTTTCGGCAAGCTCTTTCTGTAATTTTCTAAGCTTCTCCTCCTGGGGAGTCAGGCTTTCCTTTCCATGGTCGGGGAAGGCCAGTTCTCCACGCTTGCGGTATTCCCTGCGCCAACGACTTAGATTGTGTGGGAAAATACCCAGATCCCGGGCAACTTCCTCTACGGATTTCTCTGATGCCAGAGAGTACTCTACCGCCTCTTTTTTAATTTCCCTAATTTTGAGGTAAGGAAAAGTACCCACAAGTTGTTGACACGAACCAGAAAAGAGATAGTGTTTGACAAAAAAATTTGAAAGTGATAATTTAAAAAAAGCTTAGCCTTTATCCTATGTTACTAGAGTAGTCTATTCTAAGATAGTTAGGTTTGTGATTATGATAACGATTTTATCTTAAGTTCAAGGTAAAATCCTCCACCTTACTAATTATTCAATTTTATTTCCTTTCTTAAATAGCTTGAGACTGAAATATTAACACAAAGGGGGGTGATCAAAAATATTAAATCTTTAACCAATTATCCAGATTTGTATAGATGTATGTAAAGTAATCAAATTTAATAGAAGGAGATTTTGAAATGAATAAGAAATTTTTATTGGTTTTGTCAATATTATTAACTCTCTCCCTGTTGTTTTCTTGCATGACTTCTTTTGCTACTCCCTTAGTTCTTGGCAGCAAATACTCAGCTGTTTCCAGCAGTTATCAGGCAACCCAGGCAGCTTTTGAGGTACTAGAAAATGGCGGCAATGCTGCCGATGCTGCTGTTGCTTTGGCTACTACCATAGGAATTACCGAATCATGGTTTTCTGGCGCCTTAAGTGGCGGTACCTGGGCTCTATATTATGAATCTGATACTGATAAGGTCTATGCCTTAGACGGTGTAGGCTGGGCTGGTACCCATGCCGATGTAGAATTCTTTAGAGACCCTGACCTCGCGTCCTATGGGATGCATCAGGCAATCGTACCCGGTGCCTGGGATGGTTGGATGAAATGGCTGGACCGCTTCGGTTCCAAGGATCTGGGTGAGCTGATGTCCCGGGCCATTGATCTGGCAGAAAACGGACATCCGGCTAATGAAGTCACGATCCGTTCAATCCGCCGTCAACAGGATGATATTCTAAGAATGCCCCATACCAAGGCGATTTTCATGCCGGACGGAGATCTCCCAGAGTTAGGTGAAATGATCTACCAGAAAGATATGGCTAATACCTTGCGTTCCCTGGTACAAGCCTACAATAATAACCTGGCAAATGGTAGAAGCGCTGCTTTGCAGGCAGCCAGTGATTATTATTACCGTGGTCCAATCGCCGAGGATATAGTTGCCTTCTCCAAGGAGAATGGCGGTCATTTTGAGCTTTCTGATTTTAATGAATTCGAAGCAGGTGGAATTGTAGACCCCATCAGTATCGACTATAATGGAATTACTGTTTACCAAAATCCTCCTAACAGCCAGGGGATTACCATGCTGTTAGCCTTAAACATACTGAAGGGTTTTGATTTTTCCCAGTATAAACTGGATAGTGCTGAGATGACTCATCTGATTGTAGAATCCCTCAAGCTGGCCCATACCGACAAATACCACTATATCGGTACTCCGGAATTTTATGATAATCCAGTAGAAGAATTACTAACAGATGAGTATGCTGACCAGCAAAGAGCTAGAATTTCCATGGACAGTGTTCTGGAATGGCCCATTGAAGGAGGCCTTGGTGATTATCAGACACCTCGGGTAGACCAAGAGACAAGTGGTAATACTACTACCTACAGCATAGTTGATCAGTACGGTAATGTGGCTGCTGTCACCACTTCCCTAGGCTACAACCTTTTGGTAGTGGGAGATACCGGAATATGTATGAACAACCGGGTACGTATGTTCGAGATTGAGGAAGGTAATCCTAATATGATAGAACCACGCAAAAAAATCCGCCACACCAGTAATCCATATATTGCTATGAAAGATGGCAAGCCCTATATCGCCGGCGGAAATACCGGGGCTGACTTCCAGCCACAAGGTCAGGTGCAGCAGTTTATCCGGGTGGTGGAATATGGGCTAGATCCACAGACTGCAGTTTCTATACCGCGTTATGAAACAACATCTTTCCCCAACGTCTCGTATCCTCATCTGGCACCCAATGAATTAAGGATCGAAAACGGGTTTCCGGAAGAAAGCATTAAGGGTTTAGAGGAAATTGGGCATGCCATTGGCAGAGGTGGAATATTCGGTTCCGCTCAAATGACTGTGATTGACCAGGAAACAGGTGCTATTATGTTGGGAGCTGACCCCCGAAATCCAGGGTTGGGATTAGCCTGGTAAAAGATAAAAAGAAAAAATAATCACTACAGGAAAATACAGTATTTTCCTGTAGTGATTTGCAGAAAAAAATCATAAAAAAATTTACAACAAAGATCAATAACTTACAGAATAAGGAGATGAACAGTATATGTATAATAAGATGAAATTAACATTGTTGATTCTTTTAATGATTATCAATGTTGTACTCCTTCAGGGCTTAGCAAAGGAAAATCAAGAGGTAGAGGTTCCCTTTACTGCTGAGTTACCTGTGGTATTGACAAATCCAGGTCAGGCTCCAGAATATGCAGCCTTGGTAATATTGTCTCAGAGGATCAATATTCCGATAGAATTTGATCTTCATTTGCATGCCGATGGTCTGGAAGGATTCAAAACACTGATTATGATTATCGGAGGAAGTGGGAAAGGACTAGGTTCTGCGGGAGTAAATATAGATGATGAGATTAAAAGAGCGGAGGAGTTATTCGAAACTGCCCAGGAGCAGGAAATTAAAATCATCGGAATGCATCTGGGGGGAGAAGAGAGAAGAGGACCTAATTCAGATGTCATGATCAATGCGATCACCCCCATGTGCGATTACATTATTGTCAAAGCCGGTGGCGATTATGACGGTAAATTTACCAAAATCTGTGAAGAGAATGATATTCCTTTAACCAAAATTGAAAAATCCTTAGATTTATTAGATTACCTAGATGCATTATTTAGGATGGAAAATAATTAGGGAAAAATTATAAAAAAATTTAGACTATAAATAAGAAACAAAGGGGGTCTATAATCGAAAAATAACCCCCCAACTATAAAAGACCAGATCAACCAGATAATCAAAGAATTTTCTTTATGCTAAAAAATACAGGGGACGGTTGTACTAGCTCAATAACTCGGTAACTTTTTCCAGCTTTTCATAAGGAGTCAGATAACCTAACCCCCCGTGTCTTCTTAAGTGATTATACTCAAATAAGAAGTTGCCTAAATTATATATTAGTTCTTTGACAGAATCAAATGAATTGGGATAG
>CAZPII010000203.1:0-3601 GCA_964586485.1 uncultured Atribacterota bacterium
TCAAGACATAGGTAGCACTTTTGATTTATCTCTTTTTCTTTGACAAAGACTATAAGTATAATATAATAAAAATATGATAAATTCCCGATAAGAAGTATAGTTAAAATGAAAAAAGATATGAAAAATATAACGCTTGAAGCCATTTATAAAAAGATAATAGATCTACAACGAGATGTTGAGAGGTAACATTGGAAGACACAAATTACTCAAAGATAAATAAAGCTAATAGAGAACAGGATTTGGCCAATCAACAATGGCTGCTGGAAAAATATCGCCTATTGGCTGAAAATTCTGTTGACTGTATCTGGACCTTGGATGATAATCTACGATTTACCTATTTAAGCCCTTCCTTAGAGAGAATATTAGGCTTTAAACCGGAAGAGTGGATGGGAACAACATTAGAATCCCATTTGACAGAAGAGGAATACAAAAAGACTCTAAAAATAATTGATGAAGCTTTAGAAGAATTTAAAAATCATAATCAAAAAAATATTACCTTTGAAACAAAGGCTTCCAGTAATCAGAATAAAGAAGTTGATCTGGAAATAACCGGGAAAGTGTTAGTTGATGAGGATGGCAGATTAATTGGCTTTCAGGGAGCAACCAGGGATATTACAGAAAGAAACAAGGCAGAAGTTAAGCTTCGTGAAAATGAAGAGCGATACAGTCTATTGTTTAATACCATAGGAAGTTGTGTGGCCATTTACGAACAATACAATAATGGAGAAAATTTTATTTTTAGAGATGTAAACAAGGCAGCTGAAAATTTAAGCCAAATCAAAAAAGAAAAAGTAATCGGTAAAAAGGTGACTGATGTTTTCCCAAAAGTTAAAGAGATAGGCCTATTTGAAATCTTTAGACAAGTATATAAAACAGGTAGAACAATGTATTTACCGCTTATAATGTATCAGGATGAGCGGATCCAGCAGTGGGTTGAAAATACTGTGTATAAACTACCATCGGGGGAGATTGTGGCGGTTTATGAAGATACCAGCGCAAAGAGAAAGGCAGAAAAAGAATTAAAGGACAGTGAAGCCAAATACCGGGCGATATTCGAAAATATGGCTTCAGCCTTCTGTCTGGATGAAATTATATACGAAAATGGTAAAGCAATTGATTATCGAATTTTAGATGTAAATCCTGCTTATGAAAAGATACACGGTATCAGCCGCAAAAAAGCCATTGGTTCCCTGGCATCTCAGCTTTATGGAACCGGTGAAGCTCCTTTTCTTGACATATGTGCCAAGGTTGCCCAAACTGCTAAACCATCCTCTTTTGAAACTTACTTTGAACCAAGTAAAAAATATCTGTATATTACAATTAGTACCCCAAAGCCCGGTATCGTTTCTTTTCTCACTACTGACATTAACACATTAAAGAAAACCGAAAATGAGCTGCGAAGATTAAAGGATAGTCTTCAGGTTCAGGTGGATGAGAAGACCAAAGAAATGAAGAAACGCGTAGATGAACTGGAAAGACTGCATCAAGCTACTATTGAGCGTGAATTTCGCATAAAAGAACTCAGGGATGAGATCAAGCGTCTGAAAAATGAGGGCAAAGACTGATAAAAAAAGTGATAATCATATCTTCATCTAATTGCAAGCAACATAATAAATCAGGCAAGGTATTCATCCCTGGAAAACAGCAAAGGACTAAGGAAAAATAATGTTTATTGAAGGACTAATCAGCAACATATCGTTTTTAATTGTCTTAAGTTTTTTATACAGCCTTGTGTATCAGAAATTTAAAAAAATAAACAGAGCAGCTTATGGAGTGTTGAGCGGGATACTCTTTGGTTTGATTGCTATAGTTGCCATGTTAGTTCCAATCTATTATCTTCCTGGAATTATTTTTGATGGACGCTCTATTATCATCAGTCTGGGTGCATTTTTCAGTGGACCGGTTGCTGCTGTAATTATGATAATTATAACATCCTTCTACCGATATTTATTAGGGGGAAGCGGTACCTTTGTAGGTTGTATGGTAATTGCATCTTCAGCTCTAATAGGACTTCTTTATCGGTATTCCCTTGCTTATGAAAAAGCCAGAAGAGCTATTTATTTATATTTACTGGGAGTGTCTGTTCATATTGCCATGGTATTGTTGATGTTGGCATTGCCGGAAAGAACTGGTATCAGAGTATTACAGGATCTGGCGTTACCTATATTAGTAATTTATCCAGTTGCTACCGTTCTGGTGGCAAAGATTTTAATTGATAGAGAAGATTATATCAATTCCCTGGAAAAGTTAGAAGAAAGTGAAGCAAAATATAAGCTGCTTATTGAAAATCAGGTAGACTTGCTGGTAAAAGTGGATGCTGAAGGAAAATTACTCTTTGTAAGCCCGTCCTATTGTGAAACTTTTGGCAAAACAGAAGAAGAGTTGTTAGGAGATGATTTTTTACCGTTAGTACATCCGGATGATGTAGAATCTACCAATAAATCTATGGAAGCTCTTTATGAACCTCCCTATACCTGTTATCTGGAGCAGAGGGCAAAAACTATTCGCGGGTGGCGCTGGATAGCCTGGAATGACAAGGCTATCCTGGATAAAGAAGGAGAAGTTGTTGAGATCGTTGGTTTGGGCAGGGATATTACCAAGCGGAAAGAGACAGAAGAAGAATTAAGAAGATTAAAAGAACAGTTAGAAATTCAGGTTACAGAGAAAACGAAAGAATTAGAGCAGAGAGTGGCTGAACTGGAAGAATACCAGCAGGCTACTATTAATCGTGAATACCGAATTAATGAGTTGAAAGAAGAAATTAAAAGGCTTCAACAAGAGATCGAGGATTTAAAAAATAAATAAGAATAGTGTTTACTAATAAAAATTGTTAGGTGTCTATAATGATAAATTATGACTGGAAAAAATTGATATTTTTACTTACTCTAAGCCTGCTCTTAATTTTTAATTTTCTTTCTATCTATAGTTATACTTCTCAAACACAGGAAATTACAGATTCTGACACTGAAATAAGTGATACCATCACCATTGCCTCTGAGCCGGATTATCCCCCCTATTGTATTATTGATGAAAAAGGAAATGCAGACGGTTTTTCTGTTGAGCTTTTTAAGGAAGCGGCTGCTGCGGTAGGCCTTAATGTTAAGATTAAGATAGGAATTTGGAGCCAGATCAAAGAGGATTTAGTTGAAGGAAGAATTGATGCCTTACCCCTGGTTGGCCGCACCCCGGAAAGGGAGGAACTGTTTGATTTTACCATACCTTATTTATCTCTGCATGGCGCTGTATTCGTGAGAACAGAGACTAATAATATTCATTCCATTGAAGATCTGAAAGACAAGTCTATTGCAGTTATGAAAGGAGATAATGCCGAGGAATTTGTCAGAAGAGAGAATATCTCTAATCATATTTATACTACCCATACCTTTGAAGAAGCCTTTCGAGAGCTGGCCGATGGGGAATATGATGCGGTTATTACACAGCGGGTAATGGGACTACATCTTTTAGATGAAATGGGATTAAAATCAATTGTAGTCCTGGATTTACAATTACCCCAATTTCGCCAGGATTTTTGTTTTGCAGTGCAGGAAGGTAATACAGAGCTGTTATCGCGCCTGAATGAAGGCCTTTCCATTGTCATAGC
>CAZPII010000204.1:0-3599 GCA_964586485.1 uncultured Atribacterota bacterium
TGTCTGCAAGCAAAATGATGTTGATTAAAAAATTGGAACGAGACTATCGCAAAGCAATTTATATAAAAGGATTGCAAGAACTTCATGTTGAAAAGATTAAGGTCATTGCAGTTGGTAGAAAGAAAGAAGTTAAAAAAATTGTAAAAATGCTCTGACAGGAAACATCAAAAAATAAATTTAATTTGTATTTATGAAGGTTTTAAAAATGATTTGACATGCATAAGCATATATGATAAATTTTATAAGCTAACTAACGCACTGAATAGGTTAAAAAGCATTTTGCTACCTATTGAGGCGATTTTTATTAAGCAGGAGGAAATGACTAAATGCATGCAGTGATTGCAACAGGTGGAAAACAGTATCTGGTAAAAGAGGGAGATATTATAAAGGTTGAAAAACTTGAAGGTCAAGAAGGAAAAAAAATTAATTTAGATCAAGTCTTAATGTTAGAAGAAGATGGTGATTACCAATTTGGGCGTCCTATTATTGAAAATAGCTCTGTTGAGGGAAAGATTTTAAAACAGGGAAGAGCAAAAAAAATCATTGTCTTAAAATACAAGCCAAAGAAAAAATATAAGAAAAGAACAGGTCATAGACAATCTTTCACAGAAATAAAGATTGAACAGATAAATGCTGGTAGCAAATAGAACAGTTGTTTGAGTATGGTAGAATGTTACAGTTTTTTAAAGAGAGGTGATACAATATGGCTCATAAAAAAGGACAAGGGTCAGCTAAAAATGGTCGCGATAGTGTTTCAAAGCGTCTGGGAGTTAAAAAGTATGGTGGTCAACTTGTTCGCAGTGGTAATATTATTATTAGACAGAGGGGTACACGCATTCTGCCAGGTAAAAATGTAGGACGCGGTGGAGATGATACTCTTTTTGCCTTGATTGACGGATATGTGGATTTTAAGACAAAAGGTAAAAAGAGAAAACAGGTATCCATTAATGCAATAGAAGCTTAAAAAAGTATTTAAAAAAGTACCCTGGGTTTTGCAAAAAGCTCAGGGTTTTTTATTATATAGTAAAAAATCTAATAAATTAAAATATAGAAGGATTAGCATGTTTTCTGATCAAGTTATAATTTCAGTAATAGCTGGCAAAGGCGGTAATGGCTCTGTTAGCTTTCGCAGGGAACGGTTTGTGCCCAAAGGAGGACCTGATGGAGGAGATGGCGGTAAAGGTGGAGATGTATTTATAAAGGTTGATTTACATACCAAGACATTAATTCAACTCTATAGGCATCCTCATTGTAAAGCAGGGGATGGTGAAAATGGAAAAGGACAAAGAAAAAACGGAAAAAACGGAAAAGATCTTTGGCTAAAAGTACCTGTAGGAACTGTAGTAGAAGACCCGGTAAATAAGCAGATTCTGGCGGACCTTACAAAGCCGGGAGAAAAATACTGTGTTGCCCGCGGTGGACTTGGAGGCAAGGGTAATTATCGATTTAGGAGTTCAACACGTCAAACTCCGAATTTCGCCCAAAAAGGTGAACCAGGAGAGGAAAGAAGACTGAAACTGAATCTAAAAATTATTGCAGATGTTGGGTTAATCGGACTTCCAAATGCCGGCAAATCAACACTTCTTTCCCGTGTTTCCGCAGCTAAACCAAAAATTGCTGATTACCCCTTTACTACCATGGAGCCTTATCTGGGTGTAGTTCAGGTAGATGAAGAAAATTCTTTTGTGATGGCTGATATACCAGGATTAATTGAGGGAGCACATAAGGGCATAGGTTTGGGTATCCGCTTTTTAAAACATATAGAAAGAACCAAAGTGTTAGTTCACCTTCTTGACGGTTCTAGAATTACCTTTAAAAATCTGTATCATGATTATCGGATTATTGAAAATGAGTTAAAAGAATATCCGGCACACCTAGACCAAAAGGAAAAAATTGTGGTTGTTAATAAATGCGATTTGCCGGAAGTGAAAGAAAAAATTAATTCCCTAAAAAAATTATTTTTGCAAAAAAAAATAGAAGTATTTTTTGTTTCTGCTGTTGACGGAACAGGTGTGAGGGATCTTATTTATCAATTACATCATCTGATCTGTATTGCGCATAAACAAGAAGAAATGTTAATAAGAGAACCTGAAGAGATAGTTCGTTATCGTTATGAGCCAGAGTTTATAATAAAAAAGGAAGGCGATGTCTTTTATATTGAAGGAGAAAAAATAATCAAATTAGCTTATCAGTATGACCTTGCTAATCCCCAGGCATTAGATTATTTCCAAAAAAAGTTAAAAAATTTAGGTGTTGAAAAAGCATTAAGAAAAAAGGGAATTTCCGATGGCGACCGGGTAAAAATTGGTGAGAAGGATTTTTACTTTTATTCATAGATACTGTATAATATTATGTTAAATAAAATTAAATTTATGGAGTAATCTATTGCACTAAAAGTATGGATTATTTCAATAAAAATATGGGAAATAAAATGAAACAAAAATCATTATATATATTACATTATAGGAATTTATTTGGCGGTATTTTATGGTTAGTAATTTTTAGTTTAGTATTAACCTTTATGTTATTTTTTCTACCTTTTTCAAGGTTAGCCTATGGAGCAGAAGTTCCCAGAATTGCAGTCTATTATTTTAGCAATCAAACCGGTATGGAAGAATGGGAATGGCTAGAAAGAGGGATGGCTGACATGCTAGAACGAACATTTTCTCAATCCGAAAAGCTTCACTGTATTACGCTATCTGAAATTGATCAGGCTGTAGACAGAAAAATATTTGAGGAATTATCAGAAAGCAAAGAATTATCTTTGTTTCAATCTTTAGATAATCTATTAAAAGTGGATATGATTTTTACCGGAATATTTTCTATGGATACCCGGGGACAAATTAGATTTAATTTGTTGATGTACCAATCTCAAATGAATGAGTTGTTTGAATTTCGAGAAGAGGTTTCTTCCCCTGATAATTTATTAGAGATAAAAGAGAAATTTGCCGAAGTTATTATGAGGGAACTGGATATTGCAATTAATGAGGAGCTGGCTCTATTGTTGAATAAAAATATCAGTTCCTCTATACCGGCTTTAAAAGCTTATTATCTGGCTATTGAATTCAAGAATAAGGCAATTCAAGAGTATCAGGGAATAGATTTTCCCAGTAAACCACTATGGTTGAAAGCAATTGATTATGGGGAAAAGGCCGTTTCGGAAGATCCGGATTTTTCAGATGCTTATTATCTGTTAGCTGAAATATATGAACGAACTAAATGGACTATTCGGGAAATTCAAAGTCTGGAAAAATTTATTGAAACTGCCGATAACAATACTTATATTCAGGTAAGTTATCAAGAGTTGTCTGAATCTCTATACCGTTTAGCCTATTCTAAATATAGCCAGGGAGAAATAAATGCTGCTATTGATTATTTGGAAGATTCCATTGCTTATAATCCCAATAACGTTCAGGCAAGAACTTATTTGATGAAAATTTACTATCAGGTTGGCCAGGCTTCCAAGGCTCTCCAACAGGCAGAGGAAATTAAAAAGATAGAACCACATCACCAGGAATTAGAGTGGATTGCCAAAAAAACCCAGCAAGCAGCTACCTATGGCAAGGAAGCATATGAAAGTTATGAAAATGGCTACCATG
>CAZPII010000205.1:0-3596 GCA_964586485.1 uncultured Atribacterota bacterium
TACTCCACCTTTCATACATCGAGAAATCCCATAATACTTGCCGACAGTTGCTCCTATCCCTGCGCCGACACATCCTTCCTTGACGGCCTGGGTATTAGCATCAAGACAGGCCTTGTAACCCATTTTTTTGTCAGGCCTAACGGTTGGATCACCGATATTCAGATCAAAAATGACCGCCCCTGTTACAATAGGAATTTTGACCGGACCAGTTTCGAAACCAATTTTATTTTCTTCTAAAAATCGCATTACACCGCCAGCACCATCTAATCCGAAAGCACTTCCGCCTGCAAGGTAAACGGCATGAATTTTCTGCACCATATTTACCGGGTCTAACAAATCAGTCTCACGGGTACCGGGAGCCGCTCCGCGAACATCAACACCGGCTACTGCACCTTTCTCAATAATTACCACAGTACATCCTGTCCCCGCCTTTTGCTGTTGGGCATGCCCTACTTGAATACCTGTAACATCGGTAAGAGAATTGTTCATATTAACCTCAAATAATCAAATTGTCTTTCTCTGTCTTTACATTATTGTAACCTGTTTAGCTTTTAATTTCATACTAACATAAAAGTAAATATCGTACCCGCATAACGGGTGGCTTTAAGAACCTCTAAAAGAGGTGCCTTTTTCATGGTTAAATAAAGGCTAGAATTTTATTGGTTTGTTTGAGAAACAAATTTCTTCTGATTATCTTGAATAACAAACAAAAAAGCTCCTTTTTCGGAAGGAACCCCATCATTCATATCCCAAGTTTGTTGAATACCTTGAAAAGATTTCACATTACGGCAATAATCTCTAATCTTTATCCTTTCTTCAGCCAGAAGGCTATTTTCTCCAGTTGCTTCGGTATTTTCAATAGCTTCTTTAATCATATATACAGCATCATAATAGATGGTAGATAGAGAACTTGGTTCTAATCCCCCATGTTCACTTTTATAATCTTCCCGAAAAGATATCCAGCGGTCATTCTGACTATTGGGATCGATATAATTATAAATATAGCAGCCGTTCAAATATTGACCGGCAGTGGTGTAAAGTGATGTATCATCTGCGCTGCTAAAAATAAGAATTTTAGATGAATCATGCCATCCCTGCTTTTTTAAGGAAATGACAATCTTTGCAGCCTTTTCAGGGCTACAAGTCAAAATAAAACCATCCGGTTCTTTTGCCAACGCCTTTACAGCCAGGGAATCAAACATAATCGCATCTTTGGGAACTTCTACCTCTTGTACATCCTTTACACCTGCATCCTGTAAGCCTATTGCATGGAACTCTGCCATTTGAGGCCAGACAGCCTGTTTTTCCGTAAATTGTATAATTGTTTCCAGATCATCATGTAAGTCAGCCCAGGTTTTGGTAACTCCGGGGAGAACATCCTCAGTGGGAGGAAACCAGGATATAGTCCAGGGAAAATAATTTACAGCAATTTCATAGCTAGTCGAAGCAGTCATACAAAATAATCCTCTCTCAACTGCCAAGGGCAAGGCAGCCTGAATACATACCTCAGGAACCGGGCCCAGTACAACCAGGGCATGATCTACTATTTTGGCCATCTCGCTAATGGCTTTTTCCGGAGAAACACCGGTATCATGTTCTGCTACTATAAGAGGTTTTCCATTAATTCCACCGGATTCATTTATTTCCTGTGCCGCCCTCTGGGCACTCCAGGACATATAGTTTCCGATACTTGCTATGGGACCAGTTACACTATTAAGAAAATCAATTTTCCAGGCCTTATTATTATCATTCTGAGAAACAGTTGCCGAAAAAGAATTAGCTGCAATTAATAAAAAAAATATTGTCGTCATTGAAAAAATCAAATATTTTTTCCTATCTAAATTCATGAAAAACATCCTTCCTTCTGTGTATTCTAATTTATTTTTTAATATTTTGGAAAATAGATATTGATATACTAACTTATCTTGCCAAAATATCCTGTTTATTCAAAAAAAGTGAAATCTTTTTATACACCAGCAAAGTAAGTACACTACTAATCAAACCTTTTAACAAATTAAAAGGTATTATAGCAGGCAATAGAAGTTGTGTCACTATTGTCCTTTCTACTCCCAGATATAAGGGCGTAATAATCAAGTTAGCCGGAATCATAATTGCCGTCATAGCCAGTGTACCAAAAGCTAAACCAATCATTGCTCCACTTTTGTTATGTTTTTTCATATATATCCAGGAAGAAATCAGGACAAAAGCACCCGTAGCAAGAAAATTCATCAGTGCTCCATAAGGCCCGCCTTGACCGGTAATCAAGGCAAAAAGTGTTGCATAGACGAGAGTCATCATCATTCCTGCTCGTGGGCCAAACTTAAAGGCAGCAATTAATAGAAAAACATGGCCCGGATCATACAACAAAAAAGGTGCCTGAGGCAAAATCGGAAAATGAATCAAATATCCTGTAATTACCGACAAAGCAATAAAAATTGAATAATGGCTAATATATCTGACGCTCATTTTTTTATTTCCTTTCTTTTCTTGATTTTATGATTTTTTAACAATAAGGGTTTTAGGAATAAAAAAGCCCTCGAATCTTCTTCGGGGGCTATGAGTAGATATATTTCTTCTTCTTTCATCCAGACTATAACTGTCGGCCCCGGATTTTCACCGGATCAACCAAAATGGCTCGTGGGCTTTTTGTTCCTGCATTACTGATTTTCAGGAATAAATTACCACCGGTCGGGAATTGATAATCAGTTGAATGACTACCTCGCCCTGCCCCGAAGAAGTTTAACGATTTTTTATATTATACAACCTCTGGTCAAGGTTATCAAAAAAATTTTACTGGATTTTTAGTAATTTCTTCTTTTAAAATAATTACGCAATATAAAAATCTGTTTCCTGGTAATTAAACCCTCCGGTCGAAAACAAATCATGGTAATCAACAATAAACCATAAATAACCTGTTTCCAAACCACCAATATGTTCGGTAATAAAATGGGAATTCCACCTAACAAAGGTGCTGCCAGAACAACTCCCCACATGCACTTATGTCCGCCAACAAACAGTATAGCCATTAAAGTTCCGATCATACCAAAACCAAAAAACTCTATAGTTAAACCGCCTATTAATAAGGCATATAAAGTTCCTGATAGGCCGGCAAGAACACCGGAAAAGGAATGCAAAAATATACCAATTTTTTTACTTTGAATCCCCAGGGAAGCCGCTAATTTTTTATCATGAAATATTACGCTTGCATTACGGAAAATTTGAGAATCTTCCAATAAAAAAACGATGTATCCAATAAGTATCAGTAATAGATAGGTCCAAATAATTAGATAAGATGGTTTGTAAATATTAAAAAAACCCATACTTCCTCCTATCCATTCCCAGTTCTCTATGACTGTTTTTACAATAAACATAGAGGTCAAACCGACAATAACCACAGAAAAACAGGGTGAATCACCAATTAATAGGGAAAATCCATAACTAATAATGAAACCTAAGAACATACCGGTTATAACCATTGCCAGCAAAGGCCAATTCCACTCACGGGAGGCAATTCCGGCAAAATAGGCACATATTGCCATGATGGATACCGGTAAAAAATATAGATGACCAACCCGGTAAGGTAAATAGAAAGACCA
>CAZPII010000206.1:0-3568 GCA_964586485.1 uncultured Atribacterota bacterium
GTCGTTTTGCACACGATCGAAAATGGTCGGCTCGACAAAATAGCCGTCGAAACCCCCCTACCTTGTGGGGATGTCTTATGAAGAAATGAAGCAGGAAGCACAATACCTTATTTTTAGCGGTTCCCAGAATGCTTTTTCCCGGGGAGGGCAAAGCCTGTTTTTGGATTTCAATGTACATTTAGGAATTCCCGACCATCTAAAGGATGTACCGGCTATTGGTCCGGGTGGAAAATATACCGGTAAAACTTATCAGGACTACAAACCGGAAGCTCAAAAATTTCTCAAAGTTTTAATGGAAGTCTGGGAAAAGGGGGACTCAAACGGGAAAGTATTTGCCTTTCCCAAAATGGATCTCCATATTAACGAAGAATCTTTCCGGGATCAGGAGGAACTTGAATTGCTGCGCTATGCCTGCCAGATTGCCTCTAAAAATGGTACACCTTATTTTATTTTTGACCGGGATGGTGTTACCCTTTCTGCCTGCTGTAGATTGAAAAGTGAAATTACTGATCAGGAAATGATGGAAAAACCGGAAAAACTGAGATTTTCAGGTATACAAAATGTAACAATAAATCTTCCCCAATGTGCCTACAGGACAATTAAAGAGGATAATTCCAGATTTAAAATAAAAGATCGTCAGAAATTGTTTGACAGATTTTTTCAACAGATCGAATCTACTCTAAAATTGGCAGTCAAGGCTCATCAGGAAAAGAAAAAATTCTTGAAACAAATGATGATTTCACCCAAAGGGCCATTGTGGCAGATTGGCAAAATCAGTCCTGATGGGGAACCCTATGTTGACCTGGAAAAAGGAACCTACCTGGTTGGACTTATCGGATTAAATGAAGCAATACAATGTTTAACAAATTATCAGCTTCATGAGAATGAAGAGGCCTATTCCTGGGGATTGAAAACTGTTTCTTTCCTGCATCTTAAATGTAATGAGTATGGAAAGAAGTACAAAATGAATTTATCCTTGGAAGAATCTCCGGCGGAAAGCGCTGCAGGCAGGTTGGCCAAGATTGACTTAAGAGAGTTTCCGGAAAGCAAAAAAGTGATTAAAGGAAGTATCTCGGATGATGAGTGTTACTATACCAACAGTATCCATTTTGCTGCCGCGGCGGATATGGATTTAATTTCGAGGATTATTAAACAGAGCAAATTTCATCCGTTAATCAAAAGTGGTGCAATTATTCATGCCTTTGTCGGTGAGAAAAAGCCACCAGCGGAAAGTATCTTTAATTTACTATCCAAAGTTTGGGAAAATACTCTTGCAGCACAGATTACCATTTCCCCTGAATTCACCGTTTGCCAGCAATGTAAGAAAGTAAGCCGCGGGTTATTGGATTCTTGTTCTTATTGTCATAGCGATAATGTCTACGGAATTACCAGAATTGTTGGTTATTACAGTAAAATTAATAACTGGAACAAGAATAAAATTGGAGAATTAAAGGATAGAAAATCTGGAAATTATCAGGTTGTGTAAAAAAAATTCCAAGCGAAGAAGGGATTGAAAATAAATGAAACTAAAAATATTCTGGAAGGAAAATTGCCCTGATTGTCCAAAGGCAAAAAAAATCGGTGAAATGATTAAAGAAAAGATTGAAGTTCAGTATTGTAATGTCGATACTATAGAAGGTTTGTCTGAAGCATGTATGATGAATGTTATGAGTACTCCTTCCGTTATATTGGTAGATAAGGACAATAAAGAGATGGAAGCCTGGAGAGGCGTGGTACCTGAGTTTGACAATATTAAAGAGAAAATATCAAGCTAATAAAAAAATTAAAATCAAGAAAATTATTAAAACATCACTGATTGACTGGGAAGGAATGATTGTATCAACCCTTTATGTTGGTGGCTGTAATTTTCATTGCCCTTTTTGTTATAATACAGAATTGGTTGAAAGCCCCCAGGATTTAGCTACTATTTCGAAAAAAGATTTACTGTTATTACTTGAGAAACAAAAGCCTTTTCTTGATGGAATTTGTCTAAGTGGCGGAGAACCAACCCTCTATGAAGATCTGCCGGAATTTCTAAAAACAATTAAGGATCGTCAACTGAAGATAAAACTGGATACCAATGGTAGTTATCCTGAAATGCTGGAAGATCTGCTTAAAGAAGATCTGGTTGATTATATTGCCATGGATATAAAAAATTGCCTCTGTCCTGATGAATACCAAAAAGCAATCGGAGTCAACTGTAAAAATATTATTGAAAAAATAAAGAAAAGCCTTCAATTAATTATGAATGCTGGAATTGAGTATGAATTTCGTACGACCGTTATCCCCGAATTGCATAACAGTAATACAATAGTAGATATTGCCCGGGAAATAAAAGGAGCACAGAGATTTGTCTTGCAGAAATTTATCCAGTCAGAAGACATGCTAGATCAATCCCTGAAAAATATAAAGCCCTACAGTGAAGAAAAAATGCAAGAAATGGGAAAAAAGATTGAATCTTATGTAGAAAAAAGTACAATAAGATAAATATAATACCTGCCTTCTCTTATACTCTTTCTATAATAACCTTTTAAATTAATTGAAAAAAAAGCTTATTTTTGTTATATTATATGAAAGTTGTTATACTTTGCTTTTTTAGATTTTTTTTATAGGAAACAGACAAACAATGAGTCAAAAAAATAATAATGATAAAGAATTAATTACAATTTTTAATGGAGAGCTGACAGATTTACGGGATAACCTGATAAATATGTCAAGATTGGTTAAGGACTCTTTGCAGCAGGCAATAGAATCTTTGGTTAACCAGGATCAACAGCTGGCACAACAGGTGATCGATAATGATGAAAAGATAGACCGCCTGGAATTGGATATTGAAGAACACTGTCTGCAACTGATTGCCTTGAAACACCCGGTATCCAAAAAGTTACGGGTTATAACCAGTGCAATGAAAACTATTTCTGAGCTGGAAAGGGTGGGTGACCGTGCAGGTAATATTGCCGGAGCAAGCCAGTATTTAGCATCTAAACCACTGGTAAAACCACTCATAGATATACCAAGAATGGCAGAGATAACCCAAACTATGCTGCAGGAAAGCCTGGATGCTTATCTTGGTGGAAATGTTGAGCTGGCGAAATCTGTTTGGAAAAAAGATGAACTGGTTGACCAACTATATCAGCAAATATTTCGTGAATTGCTTACTTATATGCTGGAAGACCCCCATACCATCAGCAGGGCTATCCATATGATATTTATTGCCGATAACCTGGAGAGGATTGGAGACCATGCGAAAAATTTAGCGGAAAGAGTTGTTTATATCGTAAACGGGGAAAGAATTAAACAAAAAATTAAGCAAGAACAAGAAGAAAAAGGATAGAAAATCAATGTATGTATTAATCAATATTATCAATAATGTGTTTAGAATATACAGTTATATAATTTTGGCCAGAATATTTTTATCATGGTTTCCGGTTGATCGCACAAACCCTATCGTCAGATTAATTTATCAATTAACCGAACCTGTACTTGCACCATTTCGGGTTATTCTACCCCTGGGCGGAATGGGAATTGATTTGTCTCCTATTATTGTGTATTTTTTACTTAATTTATT
>CAZPII010000207.1:0-3546 GCA_964586485.1 uncultured Atribacterota bacterium
GTTTCATAGTAAATATCGCATCCGCAAAGCGGGTGGCTTTAAGAAGCCCTAAAAGAGGGTTAATATTTCTAAGTAATATAACTATTTGGATTTCGGGTGAAAAATGACTATATGGCTTATCTTGATATTTTTAAAATTATGATAATTTATTTTCCATAATGGGTATTAATAATTAACAAACTTTCTGCTATCCAAATTTATCAAGATAATTAATAGGGTGACATTATAACAAAATAATCACACAAAAGTTTAAAAATTCCTTGACATACTGTAGAAACGTACTTATAATTATAAAAGAAACTTGATATACTATATTGGTTTTTATATTTTTTATTAGTGGTACATATATGTTAAAAGAACAACATGATAATGTTAGAAAAAGAATATTATCTGCTGCAAGGAAATCCTTCTTCAGCTTTGGTTATTCCAAAGTAACGATGGATGAATTGGCCATAGAGCTTCATATGAGCAAAAAAACCCTTTATCAATTCTTTAAAAGTAAAGATCATTTACTGGAATCTGTTATTTATGACTTCTTCCGCGAATTTCAGGAAAAAATTAATCAAATAATAAAAGAAAAAAATGATAGTGGTTTAGGTGTCCTAAAACAATTCATGTCTTTGGTGCAATCACAAATTTCACAATTTAACATAAAAGCCTTCGAAGATATCCGCAAAAACAACCCCAAAGCCTGGAAGATTATCAGTTATCTCAGGGAAAAAATGATTAACAACCAATTAAGGGAGTTAATTAAACAGGGTAAAAAAGAAGGGACTGTGCGCAAGGATATTGACCTGGACATTATCGTTCTGGTCATTCTCAATACAGTGCAATCAATTGCAATTCCAGAAGTAATATCAAAATTCTCCTATTCAACAGAAGAAGTCATTGAAATGCTTGCTAAGCTGGTTATATGTGGCATCTCAAAACCATAAAAACATTACATGTTTTCAGTATTAGAATTAAATCATCACTAACCAGGATGATATAGAATATTTATAACCTTAATTGTAATAGAATAATAAAAAAATATAACATTTAAAATTAAAAACAATAGTTTTTCCAGGAGAAAGTTCCTTTGAATGTCTTTATTTCTATTTCAAAATATAAATCACAGGGAGAAAGGAAGAAAACTCATATATATGAAACAATTAGCTAAATTTATCAGTAAATATTCCAAAATTATTATTATTTTCATTTTACTTCTAACCCTTCTAGGTATTACACAAATCAGAAACTTGAAAGTGGAAGACGATATTACCAAATATCTTTCCGAAAATGATCCTGAAATCCAATTTTACCAAGATATTTCCGAAAAATTTGGCAAATATGACGAAAATATGACCCTCGTGTCCCTTGAATATATTGACTTATTCAAACTGGAAAATTTGCAGAATTTTAAAACAATTGCCGAACAAATAGAAAAATCTGATTATGTTGTTTCGGTTAATTCTTTCTTGAATATGCCTAAAATTATGGCTACCAATTTTGGTATCGAAGTTAGAGAATTCGTAGAAACTTTTCCTGAAACAGAACATGAAGTTAGACAATTAAAGAAAGCTGCCTTAGAAGATGAACTGATAAAAGGAGCCTATTTATCATCAGATGGTCAAGTAGGTTTGCTTATGATAGAATCTCCAGATAATGTAAATGGGACACTCTTAAGAAAAGACCTGGAAAAAATTATTAATCAGCAAGAGGAAAACCTAAAGCGGGTGGAATACTTTGGACTCCCTATTATGGAAACACAAATTTCAGACATGGCTTTAAACAATATGTCTTTAGCTATCATTGCGGCTGTGGTGATCCTGATTCTTCTCTATTATTGTTTTAGAAGTATACAGGGAACTTTGTTGCCAATCTTGGTCGCCCTTCTTTCCTCTTTCTGGATGTTAAGCTTAGTTGCTTCAACCGGAAGAACAGTAACTATAGTTATATCCGCTATCCCAATTATTATGCTTTCGCTGGTAACTGCCTACGGAATTCATTTTATCAGTCGCTATTATGAAGAAAGACACTGTCTTTCTCCAAAAAATGCAGTTATAAAAGCTATTGAATTTATTTTTATCCCAATTTTAATGAGTGCCTTAACTACTATAGCCGGTTTCGCTTCACTGATTACCGCAGTAGTAAGACCGATGACCGAATTTGGTATTTTTGCCACAATTGGTATTTTTGTATCTTTTCTCCTGGTAATTTTTTTACTGGGCGCCATCTTGATTGTCTTTCCTCCCAAAAAAGTACCTGAGAATTTTTCCTATCATGCCAATGACCTGGTAACAAAATTTCTGAAAGTTATCGCCCAATCAATTATTAATAAAAGATATTTGATAACTGGAATAATTATAACGGTGGCAGTTTTGTCTATCATTTTTTCCTTTCAGGTTAAACCTGATTCATCAATAGAAAATAGGCTAGGAGAAAATAATCCCATAACCAAAACAATGGATTACTTTAAAGAAAAATTTGGTGGTGTTGATTTCCTCTATGTCTATATGGAAGCAGATAATGTTAAGCACCCCTATATTCTAAGAAATATAGACAAAATCCAAAACTATGCCCAAAGGCTCCCTTCTCTTGCCCAGCCCTCTTCAATCAGTATTTTCATAGCACAGCTTAATGAGGCTATGGAGAACAAAAAGATTATTCCGGCTAATCCAAACAAAATAGACAACCTCTGGTTTTTTGTCGGAGATAATGAATATGTTAATTCTATGATTGCTAATGAATATCAGAACACTATTCTACAAATACGTGCTAGAGAAATGACTTCTTTAGTTGTAGACCGTTCTATTAAAAAAGTGAATCAATTTATCCAACAAATCCCCACCTCTGTCCGTGAAGTTGACCTGAATCAGTTATCAGCTGATGAAAAAAAACAGTACTACCCCTACATTGCCGAGGATATTCTCAGCTCCTGGCAGGCAAATGGCCTGAATATTGCCAACAGAGAAGAAATAAAAGAATTACTTATTAGCATTATCACCCTGCCTGAGGAAGACTTTCTCCTATCCAGGGAAGATTTTAGCGAGGAAGTAATCAGCCTGTCAGCCCTGGAACTGGAAGATTTTGGTATCTCAACGGCTGAGATAAAGCCCATGATTACAGAGTACCTCAAAGTCTATCCTGAAGAGGGTACTTTCCTTGAGAACCTAAGACAGCAGCTTGAGATAACCGAAGATGATGCCGAATACTTAAAAGAGGTTGTTGACAGTTCCATAGCCATTGCCGCAGAACGGGAGAAAATCTCCTATGCCCGAAGGGAAACAGGCAATATGCTCGATCAAAAGCTAAGCCGGGAGGATGCCGACTATCTCTGGTATCTTACCGATGACTATGTTTATGTTCCTGATGCGGATGGGAGAGTTTCTCTTTACTTTAAATTGACTGGAATGCCGGTTATTACCAACCGGGTAAATGAAAGTGTTTACCAGGGACAAATAAAAAGTATGGTTACCGCATTTATTGCTGTACTTATATTATTAGCTCTTCAGTTTGGCTCCCTCTGGATCGGCCTTGCAGCCATGATCCCGATCATACTAACCA
>CAZPII010000208.1:0-3543 GCA_964586485.1 uncultured Atribacterota bacterium
TATTCTTGGATTTGGAGTTTTGGATTTTTATGTCAATTCCCTGGTGTATTTAAATCAATAATGTCTCAAGCTTTTTTATTATTTCTAAGATCACATCCTGAGGTAATTTATCACAGAACTCGGTTTTCCTTATTTTCCAATCAAGACTTTTAACTTGATCAGACAAGATAACACCTTTTACCTTTAATTCTGAAGGAATCATTACTTCAAAAGGATATCCTTTTATTTGGCTGGTTATCGGGCATAATAAGGCTAACCCCACTTTACCATTATAAGACTTGGGTGAAAGAACAGCTGCCGGACGCCTTCCGGATTGCTCATGTCCAGCTTGAGGCTGCATATTAATCCAAACAATATCTCCTCTATCTGGAATAAATCCTTTAACCATCACCAAACTTCTTTCCCAACAGGTGCACCGGAATCAATTTCCCCATGGAGATTATTCTCAGAAACATCTGCTAAAAAGTTTTTGAGATAATATTTTTTCTCACGAATTGGTTTGATAATTATACTATCCTTATCAATAGATATATTAACCCATTCATTTAGCTCCAGATTTGCATCAGAAGCTAAATATTTTGGAATTCGCAAGGCTAAACTGTTTCCCCATTTTTTAATTTTTGTTTTCATAAATAACACCTTCCAATTAAAAATAAACTTTTGCATTTGTATCTACAATGATTATACATAGGTTATATAATAATTTCAAATAATGTTTATATATAAGCTAACCGTAATATTAAAAACCCTAAGGGAAAAGATTATTTAAAGATGTCAGAGCAGGTTAGATTATCTCTGCTAATAGCCAACAATTTAAAAGCAGATTATTTTAAGTATAACATTTTATTGTGACAACTGTATGTCAAGAATTCTCAAAATAATTTTATTTTTTTAATATATTTCTAATCATAAAGTTGAGATGGGCTTGATTTATTGCTGTTAAAACCAATGCTTATACATTTCTTCTAAAAAATCAGGATTATCAATCGTGTAGCCAGATTTAGATCCAACAATAGAATCTATCTATTCTCTTCTATTCAAAATAAATTCCTTTTGAATTTAATTTCCTCTAATCTATTTAATATTTTACCTCTGATTGAGTAAAGAACTTATATTTCAAGAACTGGCTTCCATTCCTCTAAAAAATGACTCATCTGTCAATAATAAAAATTTGAACACCTTATATCTAAGATTTTGAAACAAAGAGCGATGCCGTATCATTCAGGTCTTTTTTGCATTCATTAATTTTTCTCTTATAAATTGATGTAAATCGTTTCTCACTAAATCAAAATCAGGAAGATTGTTCATCTGATATGATAGCCTGTTTCCCCAGTTTCTCCTATAATCATCTTTATTAATTTCCCTCATTAAATTGGGTATCATTATATTATAACCATATTTATTCTTGTACTCATTTTTAATAATACAAGAATCAAGTTCCAACTTTAATAAATACCACAAATCGTATAAATCCCTTGGTTCATTATCAATATCCATAATCCTGCCAATTTTGTCACAGACTATTGACTCTAAAACATAGCTTCTTAGAGTTAAATGATTTCCCTTAAAATCCGGATACGAAAATTTTATTCTTTGTCCCTCATTCCTGGGAATATAGTCATCCTTTAAAATATCAATTTTTAATTCTTTCATACCAGGGATATCCAGGATTATATTAAAACTGATAAATAATTGTAATCTATCTCTTTCAAATAAAATACGCTTATCAGTCTCTATTGGATACTCAGAAGATATTTTTTGTAAAATTCGAAAAATATTATCACGGTAAATATTGATATTATCTTTACCGTTTATTACAAAGTCTAAATCTTCTGAAAACCGGTATTCAGGAAAATAAATCTTTTTTAATGCTGTCCCTCCTCTGAAAACAATATTGTCATGGAGAAAAGTGTCTTGAGAAAAATATAACAATATCAGTTCGATAAAATAATCTTTTTCTATTATTTCTGGAGAAACATTATTTTTGAGAGATAATCGTTGTACTTGAAAAAAATCAATCATTTCTAAAACCTTACCAAATCCTTAATCTGTTTTTGCCCAACATTATCTATCAAATGCCAACTGTTTTTATTGATTCTTTTAAATGATAAAGTTGGGTCAAGCAAATCATATCGATCTTTTACGTATCTTTTTAATTCAGAATAAATATCAGGATCACCAATATCCAATATCTCTAATAAATAACCTAATCTCTTTGCCACAACATTTCTATCTTGTTTTTTTACATAATGTAATAATTTCTTTTGATCAATCTTTTCTTTCACTATCCAGATTCCCTTAGCTATTTCAGTAATCCCCCCACAATGTTGCGGAAAAGTCAGACAGTCTATGATAGTTTTTTCAATATCTGAAATTCTTACTTTTTCTTTGCGCTCAATCCATTCTTCTTTGATTCCCCAAATTGAATTTTCTTTTACGGTAACAAAAATCATTTTGTCTTTCATTTCTCTGGGAACTACTTGTCTTTTAGGAGTAGCTATAAAGATTTTCAACAAAGGCTGGGTTAACATTCCCCAATAATTCATTGCACTATAAAAAGCAATGTAATATTGGGGCGAATTAATAACTTCTTTGGCAGCTACATACCAATTGCCTAAATAGTTTTTACCACTTCCAATTTCCTGAGGAATAATTAAATACTTACCTGCTTTCAAGCGTATGATTATCCTTCTTTTTACCAGATCCCTCAATAAATCAACTGTACTGCTATAACTTTTGCCCAGAATCTTTTGAGCATGGTTAATTTTAAAAATAGTTTTATTTTCATCATATAATTTACTGATTAATTGGGCACTTGTTTTACCTAATGTCTTCTCGTTTTCCATAAGATAACCTTCTATGTATAGTATATGGGCTTATAACCCATATTATATACATAAATAGTAGTTATTTCAAGACATAACCAACCCTAATCCTTCTTGCCGGCCATTTTTAATTTTCAGCTGCAGCTATAATATTGAATTCTATTAATAAATTTTTAAAATATTTCACCTATTTGTCAATAATAAAGATTTGATTGCTTTATTCAAAAATTATCTGACAAAATCCACTATCTTTCTCCATTTAACAACCTCTCAAATGCTTCCAGATTCCCCATTGCATCATTCACAGGATTATGATCATGTGGCGTAATGCGTAATTTTTTCCATGAACTGGAATTAGCGAAATCTCCAACAAGGCCAGCGTAAAAATCTCCAATCCTTCTAGCACTCCAGCCGAACGGATTCCTGCCAATGGTACGCCAAAAACCATCATTAATCCATTGCCAATCAAAGGCAGGGTTATCGCTTACAAAAACCGGCCTTAATCCATTCGTAACTTGAAGAACCCACTTTTCAAATTCTTCAAAAACTTCCTTTTCCTCCATCGGTTCTTTTCCTGTTAATACTCCGTGAAAAGTAGCTTTTGAAGGATAAGCGACTGCACCGAATTCAGTCATTTTCCCGGTGCCTGGTGACTTACCACATGCTTCACAATCTACAAAAATCAAGGTTTTAATATCCCTTTTTACCATATCTTAAA
>CAZPII010000209.1:0-3535 GCA_964586485.1 uncultured Atribacterota bacterium
GATTGAAGGAAATGAGGTTTTAACAGGCTTCCCTCTAAAAGTTGTGTTTAATAATATAGACTTAGCCAGAAAAGCTCATCCCAAAGGATGGGATTTTTTATTTACCTCGTCAGATGGGATTACTAAAATAGAGCATGAAATACAACATTGGGATAACAAAACCGGGAAATTAATTGCATGGGTAAAAATACCTCTCTTATCTCCTTTTGAAGATACAATTATCTACTTGTACTATGGCAATCCAAATTCAACTAATCAAGAAAATGGAAATGTTTGGAGTAGTTATCAACTTCGGAGAAGCTTTAAAGACAATAATACCCCAGATAAAAATAAATATGACGGTTTTAAGAGAATCGACTTTCTAAAAGTTCAAGTGAAAATACTTGAAAGCTTATTCAATAGAGAATGGTTTACTGATAATCGAAGAGAAATAGATCATCATCCTGCTTATGTAAAATGGAAAATATGTAATTATTTGCTCTCTAGAAATGGTAAATTAAAATTCCCGCAAGATGAAAATATTTTACCACTCTTTTGTAAGATACTTTTAGATAATGTCTCTATTATTCAATGTACAAAGGGCAACATAGATACTTTTTCTATTGGTAAATTGGCTAATTATGGAGATATAGAGGTTCAAAAAAGAATTAAAAGTACTATAAAAACACTTGATGGATATAAAAGTGTTAACACTGAGTTACAACATGCTGCACGGCATTTATCTCATAATCACTCTGTTGAAGCTTTTGAGAAAAAGGGCCCTGATCAAAAGATAACCATCTCTTCATATAAATTACCTATCCTTGCTGAATGCAAAACAATTAATAAAGAAACCAGCATTTCAAGAATAAAAGATATTATTTCGAAAGCGAATAAACAAATCAAGAATGATAACAGTAAAGCTTATGGTTTAATTGTAATAGATCTTTCTGAGAAAACTATTAATGATAATAGGTTAAATAATGATATTCCTGATGAATTGAAAGATATGATAAATGAAACTAGAATGATATTAAGCAATAAATATTATAAATCAGTAAGTGCTGCTTTATTATTTTGGCCCAGGATAAATATTTTAAAACCTAAAAACAATTCTTTAGGAAAAGGATTATATATAGCCTCAAGAACTCAATCAATTTTAATTAAACATAAAAACCCTATTTATGTACTAAACGAAGACCTTGATAGTTTAAATTTTGGTAATATGGTTAAAATGATCGTACATTACATTTAAAAAGTTGGTAAACGATATGAACAAAAAAGATGTTAATGATGATATTATCTTATCCATAGGAGAACTGGCCAAGGTTTCCGGTGTCAGACAAAGTACGTTAAAATATTATACTGAAATTGGTATATTGCCTTTTCACCAGGACGGGGAAAGGCTTCTCCGGAAATATAGAAAGCATGATGCATTAAAACGCCTTGATGAGATCAAGAAATTAAAAGAAGAAAGATTGACGATTAGGGAAATTGTTGAGTGTTTTACTAAATAAAATGCAAGATTTCATTATCTGAATCATTTGAAAAATTAACAAGGACTTCTGAGTGGAGATGAGAAAAAAGAGAGAAATAGATGAAATTATTAATCGTATAAGATATCAATTAAAAGGAATTATTAGAAAGTTGAATATTAAGTATCAATATATTGATAGTGATGATCTTTATCAGGAGGTATTACTCTATCTATGGCAGCAGAAAGAAAAGAGAAAATTAAAAAATAAAAATGACAGTTATATTCTGCAGGGATGTTATTACCATTTAAAAAATTATCTCAGAAAATCAATCAAATCCGAGTATGGCAAAATAAACCATGGTCATTCCTATCATATACTGGAAGAACAGAATAGAGAAGTTAATAAAGATAGGCAGTTGAATTATCAACCTGTTAATTATAAAACACTTGATGAATATTTATTCTGCGATGAGTTTAATAAAAATCTATCAATCAAAGAAAAAGCATTGCTGAATTTGAGGATGAAAGGATTAACGACCAGGGAAATTGGCAAGGAATTGGGTATCTCTCATACTATGGTTTCCAAGATGCGCAGAAAAATGGTTGAAAAATACCAATCCTATAATCAATGAAAAATATTTTCAGATTATTTGTACCTTTTGGTTTACAATAAAGGTTATTTCTTACTTGTATTATTGTATTTTATCTTTCATGAATTTTATAAACAAAGGAGAAACAATTATATGTCAGAAATAACCAAAGAAATGATATTAAAAAAAGCTGAAGAACTAAAGATTCGCTTCGTACGCCTTAAATTTACCGACATTATGGGTTTGCCAAAAAATGTTGAAGTACCTATAAGCGCATTAGGAGAAGCCCTCGAAGGTAAAAGATTATTTGACGGATCCTCTGTTCAGGGTTTTTGCCGGATTGAGGAATCAGACATGTATTTACATCCTGACCTTAATACATTTATGGTTAATCCATGGGAAGAGGAGCAGGATGTTGCCCGGATTATTTGTGATATCATGAATCCTGACGGAACGCCTTTTGCCGGCTGTGCCAGGACCAACTTAAAGCGGGTTCTATCTGAACTTAAAGAAATGGGATTTACCGCTAATTTCGGGCCTGAAATGGAATTTTATCTTTTTAGCAAAGATGAAAATAACAAAGCAACAACATACACCAATGACCAAGCAAGTTATTTTGATCTTTCCCCGATAGACTTAGGAGAAGAAGTAAGGCGCGATATGGTTATTGCTCTGGAAAAACTTGGGTTTCAGGTGGAAGCTTCTCATCATGAAGTGGGACCAGGCCAACATGAGATAGATTTTAAATATTCTGACGGCATTACCACTGCAGATCGAATTATGGTCTTAAAGTTAACCAGTAAAACAATCGCTATGTGGCATAATATGCATGTAACCTTTATGCCAAAACCGGTCTATGGAATTGCCGGTTCGGGAATGCACACCAATATTTCTCTGTTTAAAAACGGGAGTAATGCTTTTTATGATCCGGATAATAAACATGGGTTAAGTAAGGAAGCGCTTTATTTTATCGGAGGATTGATCAAACATGCCAAAGGACTTGCTGCTATAACCAATCCGCTGGTCAATTCCTATAAGCGCTTGGTTTCCGGTTATGAAGCACCTGTATATATTGCCTGGTCACATCGCAATCGAAGTCCTTTAATTCGTGTACCGGTTGCCAGACAAAATGCTACTCGAATTGAATTACGCTGTCCCGATACCTCTTGTAATCCTTATCTGGCCTTTGCCGTGATTCTTTCAGCCGGAATGGATGGGATTCGTAATAAAATTATGCCTCCTGATTCGGTTGGTGAAAATATCTATGACATGGATGAAGCCCAACTTAAAAAATTTGGCATTGAAAGCTTACCAGGTAATTTGAAAGAAGCCTTAGGAGAATTTAAAAAAGATAAAGTCCTACATAAAGGCCTAACCGAACATATCATCAATAATTATCTTAGAGCTAAATATCAGGAATGGGAGCAGTATAGCCTTCATATACATCCCTGGGAACTGGAAAAATATCTTTCTGTTTATTAAAAAATAA
>CAZPII010000210.1:0-3534 GCA_964586485.1 uncultured Atribacterota bacterium
GGACAGGCTTTTGCCTGGTGGTTCTTTCTGCCAGTTATAAAGGTATTCCCAGAGAATTGCTTGAGGCAGCACGGGTTGATGGTGCCAATGAACTTCGTATCTTCTGGAAAATTATTCTGCCCCTGATGAAACCGACCATTGCAGTTGTTTCAACCACCATGTTTATAAATGTTCTGAAAGTTTTTGATATTGTTTATGTTATGACCAATGGTGGATTTTCAACAGAAGTCATTGCCAATAGGATGTATAAAGAAATGTTTATTTTCCGAAATTACGGCAGGGCCAGCTCTATAGCTATCTTATTGCTTTTATTTATTATTCCTATGATTGTTATTAATGTTCAGCGTTTCAGAGAACAGGAGGCTATCCGATGAAATTAAAACAAAGCCACTTTTTATTAAATGCCCCGATGCATATTTTTGTTATTTTAGTAGCCGTCATCTGGATTTTTCCTACGGTTGGATTATTGATTACTTCTTTTCGACCATCTTCAGAGGTAGCTTCATCTGGATGGTGGACTGTCCTGGCTCACCCATTTAACTATACTAATTTTACACTTTCCAACTACAGGGACGTTATAACTAACATAGGGATAGGACGTGCATTTGTAAATACACTCATTATAACTTTGCCGGCATGTACTTTACCCATAGTTATTGCTTCTTTTGCTGCTTATGCTTTTGCCTGGATGCAATTCTGGGGTAGACGTTTTTTCTTTATTCTTTTTGTAGGATTATTGGTTGTTCCCTTACAAATGACTTTAATTCCGATTTTAAGAATATTCAATAAACTCGGTCTATCCGGCTCTTTTTTGGGAATATGGTTTGCCCATGCAGGGTATGGCCTACCTTTAGTTATTTATTTGATGTACAATTTTGTTTCAGGACTTCCCAGTGAGATATTTGAATCAGCCACTATTGATGGTGCTACCCCGTTTCAGATATTTAAAAGCATTGTTTTGCCTTTATCTGTACCGGCTATTGCCTCTATTACAATTTTTCAGTTTATCTGGGTATGGAATGATCTTTTGGTAGCCTTGGTGTACCTGGGAGGGACTCCGGATGTTGCTCCGCTAACAGTAAGAATTAGTGCACTCGTTGGTTCTTATGGGCAAAATTGGGAATTATTAACTGCAGCTGCCTTTGTTTCAATGGCATTGCCCTTAATTATCTTCTTAAGCCTTCAACGTTATTTTGTGCGAGGTATTCTGGCTGGTTCAGTTAAGGGTTAATGTATTTCAAAATATTATGAGTATCAGAAGTAGAAAAGAATATTGCTGAATAATTTTATCTTTAATATTAAATTACAGGAGGATTCATATGGCCAGAGTTATCCTAAAAAATCTAACCAAAAAGTTTAAAGATGTCATCGCAGTTGATAATGTCTCTATTGATATCCAGGATAAAGAATTTGCTGTCCTGGTCGGACCTTCAGGTTGTGGCAAGAGTACTACTCTGCGTGCGATTGCCGGCCTTGAGGAAATCACCTCCGGGGAAATCTATATCGGAGATAAATTGGTCAATGATATTCCTCCCAAAGACCGGGATATTGCCATGGTATTTCAAAACTATGCTCTCTATCCCCACATGGATGTCTATAATAATATGGCCTTCGGCCTCAAATTACGTAAATTTCCCAAAGCCGAAATTGACCAGAGAGTTCAGGAAGCCGCCGAAATTTTGGGTATAGAAAAATTACTTAAGCGTCGTCCCAAAGAACTCTCCGGCGGTCAACGCCAGCGCGTAGCAGTAGGTCGTGCCATTGTCCGCAAGCCCAAGGTCTTTCTTTTTGACGAACCACTTTCCAACCTGGATGCCAAATTACGTGTAGCTATGCGAACCGAGATATCCAAACTTTATCATCGTCTGGGGGCTACCATCATCTACGTGACCCATGACCAGATAGAAGCCATGACTATGGCTACTCGTATTTTTATTCTCAATGACGGAAAAGTCCAGCAGGAAGGCCGTCCTCTGGATGTCTACCAGGATCCGAACAACCAGTTTGTGGCTGGTTTTATCGGATCCCCGGCAATGAATTTCATTTCTTCCCGGCTACTTAAAGAAGATTCTGGATACTTCATAGATGCCGAGGGCTTCAAGGTAAAACTGCCCGAGAATTTCCATAAAAAAATCTCTTCCCACTCCGGAAAGCAGGTCACCTTTGGAGTGCGCCCGGAAGATTTTCATGATAAGTTTTTTTACCCGGATGCCACTAAAGAAAATACCATAAAGGCCAAAGTAGAGGTCATTGAACCCCTGGGAGATGAAGTTTTGTTTTATGTTACTTCCGGTAAACATCAAATTATTGCCAAGTTAGACAGTCGTACTAAGGCACAAGTGGGAGATGAAATAGAACTTGCCCTTGAGATGGGAGAGACCCATATTTTTAATCCGGAGAATGAGGAGACATTGGTTTAAGATAGAGCCAGTATATGCAGTAGTAATAGGAAAATTAAGATACAGAAGGAGTAAAAACATGAAAAAAGATATAGCACAGTATTTTTTCGAGATGGTAAAAATTGATAGTGAGTCCGGAGAAGAAAAGGAATTTTTGAAATTTGTTGAGTGTTTATTTAAAGAAGAACTAAATGCCAAAACTCAATATGATAACTATGGTAATTTAATTGTAAAAGTAAGCCCTAAAAATAGCCAGCGAAAAGAACCTGTATTATTTTGCTGCCATGGTGATACGGTAAAACCAGGCAAGGGAATTGTACCTACATTAAGAGACGGAATTATCTATTCTAAGAGTGATACTATTTTAGGTGCAGATGATAAAGCGGGGATAACAGAAATATTATTTGCTCTAAAAGAAGCTTCTCAATATCCACCTGTTGAGATTTTAATTACCAGGCAGGAAGAGGTTGGTTTATCAGGTTCGTCTTTTTTGGATCAAAGTTTAATTGATTCAAAAAACGGTTATGTTCTTGATTCAGAAGTATTAGAAGATATCATTATTGGAGGTCCCTCCCGGATAGAAATGTTAGTTAAAATTATCGGGAAATCAGCTCATGCTGCTCATCCAGAAGATGGAATTTCCGCTATCGAAATAGCTGCACAGGGTATTTCCCTATTACAGACAGGATGGATTGACCCTATTACAACAGTTAATATTGGGTTAATAGAGGGAGGACAGGTTATTAATGCAGTTCCTGAAAAGGTAATTATTCAGATTGAATGTCGCAGCCAAAAGCACCAGAAATGCTTGCAGCAAAGTCGGTTAATTAAAAAAACTTTCCAGACAGTGGCAAAGGCAAGGGGAGCCAAGGCAGAAATACAGATGAAACTGGAATTAAAGGCATCTCGTATAGCTGAAAATGCTGAGGTAGTTAGAGTAGCCAAAAAAGCCATACAGTCGGTCGGATTAAAAGCAAAGACTAAAATTATCTGTGGTGGAACTGATGCTAGTAATTTAAATCTAAAGGGAATCAAAACTGCGGTTTTAGGGATAGGAGGGAAACTTCCCCATAGTAAAAACGAGAATATCGCCATTGTAGATATGGAAAAAGCTATTGAAATTTTAAAGGTAATA
>CAZPII010000211.1:0-3531 GCA_964586485.1 uncultured Atribacterota bacterium
CGGCTGCCAAAATTATATTACCTGTTAATGAAACGGCAGCAACCATTATTCCTCTGGTGGTACGCTCATTAAGTTGTTTTTGCAATGTTTTTGGTTCCATTTAGTTTAGAAATCCTCCTGATTAATAATCATTTTATTGATTCTTATCCAAAAAAGCAAAAAATATTATTCCTTTTCTGCTTTTTCCACTTTTACCATCCTTACCAGTATATTTTCATCAAGCAATAAGCCTCTACCGGGAAATACCCTCAATATATTTTCTTTAACATAATTACCAGATAAATCCGAAATATTTTTTTCCTTAATGATTTTCTCCATACAGCCTCTTAATTTTCCTAGATGATACCAGAGACGGTGATAGGTGGCATCCTCATCATTTGGCCAGAGAGTGTCGATTATTTCATCATAAGCAAGCACCTTGCCCTGGTTTTTTCCCAGAAGTGAGATAAGCTGGAAATTTATTCGGTTTACCGGTATTGCTTTCTGAAAAAAGAAGATTTGATCCGGGCGATTTAGATTGATAACCATTTCGGGTTTTGATTCCGGTGATTGATGGTCACCTGGTTTAGTTAAGTTACCTTTTATTTTTGGTATTGTGTTTTTCTTTCCCTTGAGAGTAAAATTTTTGGACCCAAGATATTTCCTGATTTGAATGATTAACCTTTCAGGCAGGAGAGACCGTAATTGTTTTTCGGTCAATTCCTGCAGACATTCCTTGCTGTCATATCCTTCTTGAAACAGCCTCTGGATATAACCGCGGGTTAGACCGGGAATTTTCAATCTGGCCAGAGCTAGTTCTTCATTGATAACACCGGTGGTTAATCTTTCTGATAAGAGAAAAATTCTGGCTAAATTCGGAGATCTTTGTTCTTTCCAGCCTATCTTTCCGGCGATTGCTCCCAGGGTTTCTGCCAGCCAGGAAAAATCTTCTCCCATTTTCTGGATAGATCCACTCAAAATACCATATTCTTCCTCTATTTCTCTTAATTCCCGGTTATTGATCCAGTCAAACATCAAAAGAGTTTTCTTTATAGTTAAATATTTTTCCGGATTATTTCTACGAATTTGACTTATATCTTGATTGGATTCTTGAAGAAGATTGTTTTTAAAAATCGGTTTATGGTTTTGTCCCTGTTCAAAAACCAGGTTCAAAAATCTCATACGCAAGTATTCTTTCCATCTCTCTTGTCCAAAAGTGGAGTGAGAGTACTTTCTTTTTTTCAATCTGTTTTTGGGATAGGGGATGAAAAAGTTTCTTCCTTCCATACTATCCGCAATTAAAAAAAGTATTTCCAGTTCGTTCAGGTCTTCTTGTTGATACTCATTTAGCCATTTTCGAAAATATACATAGGTCTGAAAGGAAATTCCTTTGGAAACAACCAATTTTCCCAGATCGGTTATCTGGCAGGATTTTTCTTTACAGCTTTGGATCAGCTGTTGTTTTTCCATCTTGTGCAGAGATGATAAAATTTCTGTTTGATTCGGATTCCTGGGAAATTGATAATTCCAGAAAGAAGCTTTTTCTTTTCCGGATTGGATAAAAGAAAAAAGTTCCTCAATATCATGTTTATGGCAATTCAGGGCAATATGTTGCAGTAAAAAATCGAACAGGTTTTCTTCGGTTTTAAACGGTTTTTCTTTCAGATGGACAGGCTGATAAAAACGGGAGGAGATATCCGGATTCACCGCAGCCAGAGCTGTTTGAGCTTGGCCATAATTTTCTGAATGATTTTCCTGAATCTGAAAGGACTGTTCAGGAATTTCTGCACCATGATGAGCCGGTAATGGCAGGGCTCCCGATACCGGAGAATCAAAATATAGTTTCTTGTAAGCAGTCAGCTCAATAAGGGAAGGAGCCAGAAAAATAATCCTGCCAAACCTATTTTGCTGGTTAAATCTTCCGGCACGACCTCCCATATTTTCAACTTCGGAAAGTGTCAGCACTCTTCTGTAAAATGAAAAAGATGATTTTTGCATTCTATTTCCGGAAATGACTTTCTGTCCGGTCAAAATAACATTATTAACCGGCAGATTAATCCCCATAGAAAGAGTTTCTGTAGCACAGATTATTTTAACCTCACCTGTTCTCAAGGCTTTTTCAATAAAATGGCGTTCCTGCCAGGAAAGGTCGGCACAATGATAGGCAATACCATTTTGCAAAAGATCAATCAATTCTTCCTGAGATGTGGTATCTTCCATTGAATTAAGTTCCTTAATAGCATTTTGTGCAGGCGGAAGGCAGAATTGAGAGGCAAGCCATCTACCCCATAACCTGACTTCTCTTCTGGTGGGGAAGAAAATCAGGCTCGTTTCATTCTGTCCAAGTAAATAATCCAGGGTTGATTTGAGATATCCGGCAAGATTACATTCTAAAACCTCCTCCTCAGGGAAGAAAATTTCCTTACTTTTTATTCCTGTATTATGCTCGATATATTGATAAACGCCTTTGCGGACAATTCCTTTGCGCAGCTCAACCGGGCGGTAAAGAGAAAAAAGAGTTCTAGCATCAAGTAATCCTGCCAGAGTTTGAATATTTTCCGTAAAAGCAGAAAGTCCAAGGATCCTGATAGCGGAATTATTGAATAGCAGATAGTTTAGTATCTTTTCCAGTCTGGGGCCACGTTGTGGGTCATTAATTAATTGAATTTCATCGGCAATAAGCAGAGATATATTTTTCAGAAACTGAGGATATTGCAAAACCAGATAATAAAATTTTTCATAAACAATAATGGCAATATGAAAATTCCCCTGGATAATATCCCGGTCATCATGACGGTGATCCCGGGAAGAAAGTTTCACTTTTAATCCTATAGATTGATAGAGCTGAAGGAAATGCTGGTATTTTTCTTCTGCCAGAATACGTAAAGGAACTAAAAAGATAATTTTCTTATTTAGACTTATATCCTGCATGGCTGCCATTTCTCCAACCAGCGTTTTGCCGGAAGAACTGGGAGAAACAACTAAGAGATTGCAGCATCCAGTATTGGTCGGAGTGGTAGCTGTCTGGAAACCGGGGTGTTGTAATAGATTAAACTGGCGGACTGCTTTTTCCTGAACCGGCAAAAGAACGGGAGAATAGTGTTCTTTCCATATATTTATAATATAAGAGGGAATACCGAAATATTCCAATTGTTCCATCTTCATATTTTCCCGCAATGCAAAACTCCTCAATAAAAATACTAATCTGTTTTTTCTATTGTATTAAGCGAACAAATGTTTGCCTAAATATAATAACTTATTATAAATAAAAAATCAAAAAAATTTTTTTAAAAATTTATGAGAAAATCAGTTGACAATATATTTTTTCATGTTACAATATTAAAAGTTTGAAAATTGAAAAAGCAAACAACCAACCAACCAACAAATAACTTTTTCATTTTTAGACCTCCTAACTAAAAGATAAGCCACCCCAAAAGGGTGGCTTATCTTTTTTCCCATATTCTCCAGGAATTCAGTTTAAAAAACCTGTCAGGGGACGGTCCTTTGACAGGTTTTATTTTTAACAATAGTAGAATTTTTTGATGCTTTGTT
>CAZPII010000212.1:0-3518 GCA_964586485.1 uncultured Atribacterota bacterium
AACCCCCTTTTAGGGGTTCTTAAAGCCACCCGCTTTGCGGGTGCGATATTTACTGGTCATCTGCCCGGAGATTGCTAATATAGATAATAACAATCCAATTATATTCTTATAGAGAAATAAAGAAAGGATATGGTATATCATAACAATGAAATTACATTTCCTGGGTGCAGCCCAGGTAGTAACAGGTTCTAATGTTTTATTGGAAACAGATGGTAAAAAAATATTGCTTGACTGTGGTATGTTTCAGGGGAACCGTCAGCTAAACAAGCTTAATTTTCAACCATTTTCCTTTAAACCTGCAGAAATTGATTTTCTCATATTGTCTCACTCTCATATTGACCATAGCGGACGTATTCCCAGTTTAGTTAAGTCAGGATTTCAAGGCAAAATATATTCTACCAAGGCAACTTATGACCTATGTTCTATCATGCTTCCCGATAGTGGTCATATTCAGGAAATGGAGACCCAGTGGGATAATCGCAAAAGAAAGCGCGCTGGCAAATCTTTGCGTGAGCCTCTCTACACAGTGAGTGAAGCAATGGATAGTTTAAGATATTTCTCCCCGGTGTTATACAATCAAAAAATTGTTATTGATGATACATTTACTGTTCGTTTTCAGGATGCCGGTCATATTCTTGGTTCTTCCATTGTAGAGCTTTGGATCAAGGAAGATGGGGAAATAATTAAGTTGGTTTACAGTGGAGATCTGGGGCGAAAAAATAAACCTATTATCAGGGATCCGGCAATTATCGAAGAGGCAGATTATCTTATACTAGACTCTACCTATGGTCATCGTCTACACGCTTCTCTGGATAATGAGGCTGCAAAATTAATTCCAATCATACTTGAAACCCGGAAGAAAGGAGGGAATGTGGTTATTCCTTCCTTTGCTATTCAGAGAGCCCAGGATATCATCTATGAGCTAAATCAATATTATGATCGGATTATTGCAGTAAAAGATCATAGCTATTTAGATATTCCGGTATATATTGATAGCCCTTTAACTATTTCTGCTACCGAAATTTTCAGGCGTAATCCGGATAGTTTTGATAAGGATACGCTTTCTTTGATACAACAGGGATATAACCCTCTTGATTTTAAGAATCTGCACTTTTCCAGAACAGTCAAAGAGTCAAAAGAGTTAAACAAATCTTCAGAAAGCAAGGTAATTATCTCTGCCAGTGGAATGTGCACCGCAGGAAGAATCAAACATCACCTGAAACATAATCTCTGGAGAAAAGAGTCCAGCATTGTTTTTGTCGGCTATCAGGCAGAAGGAACTTTGGGTAGAAGAATAAAAGATGGAGCTGAAAAAGTTAAGATTTTTGGAGAAGAAATTAAAGTTAATGCCCAGATACATGTACTGGAAGGATTTTCGGGGCATGCTGATCAAAATGAGCTTATTCAGTGGGTGAAAGCCTTTAAGAAAAAACCAAAAAAAATATTTTTGGTTCACGGAGAACAGGAAGCCATTAATGCTTTATCAAATTTAGTCCAGGATGAATTGGGTTTAAGTGTAATTATTCCCAAATTGGGGGAAAACTTTCTCATAAAAATTACAGGAGAAGCAGTTCCAGTAAAAGAAATCAAAGAAAATATTACACGGGAATTGCAATTATTTGAAAATGAAGCCGAACAATTAAAAGAATTAATGGATTCGGTTCTTGAAAAATTAGATCAGAAATCCAAAGAAGAGTTATCTGAAGAAAAAATAACTAAATTGAGAAATAAAATAATGGATTTAAGAAAAGAAGGAATCGAATTAAGCTTACTAATGACTGAAAAAACAAAAAATCGTTAGTTACTGGACTATGCTAATTGTATCTAAAAATATATTAAACAGAAAAGAGGTGAATATTTAAATAAAAAATTATTAAATACACACCCCTTTTAATAACAATTAATTACAGAACATTGTCCAGCTTGGATTGAATTGCCTGTGGAGGAACCGCTCCCACAATTCGATCAACTTCTTTCCCGTTTTTGAAAATTAAAAGAGCAGGAATTCCCTGGATGTTGTGACGCACTGCAATATTTTGGTTGTCGTCAACATTTAATTTACATACTTTTAATTTATCTGCATTTTCCTTGGCAATTTTTTCTACAGCTGGGGCAACCATTTTACATGGCATACACCAGGGTGCCCACATATCTACCAATACAGGTAGAGAAGAATCTAACACTTCCTGTTGAAAATTGCTTTCATTAACTTCGATTAATGTTTTTTCTGACATTTTTAGCTCCTTTTTGTATTTTTTAATAATATTTTTTCTAATTTTTTTAACCCAATTTTTATTGATTCAATTTCCTGTACATTTAGTTCCGTTTCCAGGAGCTTCTGGAAATTCTTTTGCTCCCGGTTAATCTCTTCTTTTATTTCTTCTCCCTTTTTTGTCAAGCAAAGAAAAGTGGATCGTCGATCATTATCTCTGGTCTGTCTGCATAAATATCCCTTCTTGGTTAAGTTGTCAGTAATCCTGCTTACTCTAGACGGAGAAAGTTCCATTTTTTCTGCCAATTTAGAACAGGTAATTTCCGCCTCTTTTTTCATTGTATTAATGCCTTTTAATTCGGCCAAACTTATATGGCAGGAAGAACTAATCCTGCTTTCATTAGAGTTACAGAAATTTTTTAACTTCAAAATCATTTCATAAATTTCATTCATAATAAACTATAGAAAGGGTCAATTTACCCAAAACCTCCCAAGAATTATTGCTTGCCTATAACAATATTTCATATTAGCAATTATATCGTAAATTTTACTTTTGTCAAGGAAATATATATTATTATTGTGATTATTTTGTTTTTGAGAAATAAAAGCATAAAATATAGACAGGTTCAAGTGATTGCTAGTGAAAATATTAACAGGAAACGGACAGGAAATTGTTTTACAAAAATCGAAAAATTCAAAAAAGTGATATTCCAGAGGATGTTTTGTTTATATTAAAAGAGCTGAAAAAATCTGGATTTTTGGCTTTGCTGGTAGGGGGATGCATCAGAGATTTATTACTAAAAAGGCCTGTTAAAGATTGGGATATAGTTTCCGATGCAAAACCTGGTCAGATCAGGATGATATTTAGAAACTATAAAACTATGATGATCGGGAAAAGCTTTCAAACAGTGACAATTGTCCTGAATTATCAAATTTATCAAATATCTACCTTACATAATAATAAAAAACTGAATGATTATAATAATAATTTGCCTAAATTGCTAAAAGAAGATTTGATCTACCGTGATTTTACTATCAATAGCATGGCCTGGGATCAAGATAAGGGATTACTGGACCCGGCTAACGGATTTTTGGATTTAACCAATAAAGTTCTGCAAAGTATTGACCCTGATATAAGACTAAATGAGGACCCTTTGAGATTATTAAGGGCTGTACGTATCGCCTGTGAATTAGATTTTGTTATCAGCCCGAAAATGAAAAGAAGTATATCCCGGCATGCTTACTTAATCCAATATGTTAGCTTTGAAAGGACAAGAGATGAAATATGTTTCATTTTAAATAGTCC
>CAZPII010000213.1:0-3497 GCA_964586485.1 uncultured Atribacterota bacterium
TCTTCTTCCCCTAGACGGACAATATGGCTTTCCGGTATGCCGACCATACTATGCCACAGTTTAAATGATTCATCATCATCTTGGTAAATTGATACATATAATTTATCTTTCGGAAAACCGATAACTCCGGTAAAAAATTCCCAGCTCCACTGAATAGCCTCTTGCTTAAAATAATCACCAAAAGAAAAATTACCCAGCATTTCAAAAAAAGTATGATGACGGGCTGTTCTTCCGACGTTATCTATGTCATTAGTTCTAAGACATTTTTGGGAAGTGGTTGCCCTTTTCAGTAATGATTTTTGCTGTCCCATAAATATCGGTTTAAAAGGAACCATACCGGCAATGGTAAATAAGATAGTAGGATCCTCAGGGACAAGTGAGGCACTGGGAACAATTTTGTGTTCCTTTGATTGAAAAAAATTTAAAAAAGCCTCTCTGATTTGATGGCTGCTCATTTGTCTCATATGATTCTCCTTATACTGCTACTCGTAATACTTCTTCGATAGTAGTAATACCTTCCAGAGCTTTATTTACACCACTATCTAAAAGAGTACGCATTCCGCTATTAATTGCTACTTCTTTGATTTCATTGCTGGAAGAATTTTTCATGATCATTGATCGTATTTCATCATTAATTCGAACTATTTCAAATATGGCAGTCCTTCCCCTATAACCGGTGTTTTTACAATAATCACACCCTTTGCCCCTGTAGAGTTTAATGTTTTCCGGATGGGGAAGTTCAAAGTTTATTTTGAGACTTTCCAGGACACCTTTTTCTGGTAGATATTCTTCTATACATTTAGGACAAATCTTCCGTACTAATCTCTGTGCCATAACGCTAACTACTGACGAGCTAATTAGAAAAGGAGCAATACCCATATCAACCATACGGGTAAGAGAACTTACGGCATCATTGGTATGTAGAGTGCTAAAAACTAGATGCCCGGTTAAGGCTGATTGAACAGCAATATGTGCGGTTTCCGGATCTCTCATTTCACCTACCATAATGATATCCGGATCCTGGCGTAAGATGGACCGAAGGGCATTGGCAAAGGTTAGATCAATTTTTGGTCTAACATTAATTTGATTAATTCTTTCCAATTTATACTCCACAGGATCTTCAACGGTAATGACATTCTTTTCAATGGAATCAATTTCATTAAGAGCTCCATATAGAGTAGTACTTTTTCCACTACCGGTGGGTCCGGTAATAAGAATAACGCCATAGGAAGCAGTAATAATTTTTCGAAATTCCTTCAACTGCTTTTCTGTAAAGCCAACACCGTCCAGAGAAATAACTCCCTGACTTTTATCCAGTAGACGCAGAACGATTTTTTCTTCATATACCGTTGGAATTGACGAAACCCTTAGATCTACCTCTTTGGCTCCGAAACGTAACTGAAAACGTCCATCTTGTGGGAGGCGACGTTCGGCAATATCCATGTGAGACAATATCTTTACCCTGGAAATTATTGCGGGTTTAATTCTTACCGGTAACATACGAACATCATGTAAAATACCGTCAATACGGTACCTAACTAATAATCCTCTTTTGTTGGGTTCTAAATGGATATCACTGGCTCTCTCTTTGATTCCTTGCACTATCAACATATTAACCAGCTGAATGACAGGGGCTTCCTGACTAATGGCTTCAAGTTGGGATAGGTTGACTTCATCACTGTAATCGCTAACCGAAGAAACATCAACCTTTTCTATAATATCATCAAAATGCCCACCTACTTCATAATAACTACTTAATGCGTTATTAATATCATCCTCACTGGCAAATTTAGGATCAACATCCAATTTTGTATATTCTTTGATGTAATCAATAGTATTTACATCCAGTGGATTGGCCATGGCAATAGTTAGAGTGTTATTTTCTCTGCTAAGTGGAATAATTTTGTAACGCAATGCAATTCTTTTGGGAACAAGAGAGACAATCTCAGGGTCAAGAATTACGTCTTCTAATTCAATATATTCTGCCTCATAGACATGCTGTAATGCCTGCAAAAGTTGCTTTTGGTCAATAACTCCCTGACTAACCAGTATTTCCCCGATCTTCTTTTTGCTGTCTATCTTTTGTGCTTCCAGCGCTTTTTTTAATTGTTCGGAATTAATCAATCCCTGATTAATAAGTATCTCACCTAATCTTAGATTAGACAGATACGTTCTTTTTTTACCATCCACTACCAAAAAATATCTCCTCTAAAAATTATTTGCTTTTAAAATTTAATAAATCTCCAAATACATCTTTTAGCAGGATTCTGTCACTGTCTTGTTTCTTATTATACTCTTTAACCATTTGCTTTTGTTCTTCTTTTTCTGCTCTTCTCATACTTAAGCTAATTTTCTTTTTTCTTTCATCAATTCTGGTGATAACGGTTTGAACAGTATCCCCGACCGAAAGAACGCTTTCCGGACTCTCAATTTTACGATTGGATATTTCAGAAAGAGGAACAAGCCCGTCTATATTTTCTTCCAGATTAACAAAAGCACCGAAATCAGTTATGTTTACAACCTTGCCCTCGATCAGGCTGCCCACTCCGTATTTTTTACGAATTTCACTCCATGGGTTTGGAATAAGACGTTTTCGGCTCAATGTTATCTGTGATTTTTCTTTATCAATCTCAATGATTTGTAATTCAACTTTATCACCTTTATTAAACACCTGGTTCGGATGTTTTATATCATCCCAGGTAATCTCTGAAAATGGCAAAAAACCCTCAATTTCTTTGTCAAGAGAAACAAATACACCGAAATTTTTTAATCTCAAAATAGTTCCATTTACTTTATCATTTACTTGATATTTTCCTTCAACATCTTCCCAGGGATTTGGTAAAGTCTGTTTTCTACTAAGGAATATAATCCGGTCTTTCTTGTCAATATCTATGATTTTAAGTGGCATCACTGCATATTTTTTTAATACACTGGATGGTTTTTCGATATACTTCCAGTCAATTTCTGAAAGATGAATAATACCCGTAACACCGGATTCAATTTCAACATTGGCACCATAGGAAGTAACCTGGGTTATCTTGCCCTCTACTGTGTCGCCTACTGAATACTTTTCGTCAATGGTTTTCCAAGGATCTTCCATAAGTTGTTTTAAACCCAATGATATCTTCTTATTTTCTTTATCGATATCCATAATCCTAACCTTGATCACTTCATTTTCTTTAAGTACATCTTGTGGTTCCCTGGTATAAGCCCAGGACATATCCGAAATATGCAATAAGCCATTTAAGCCTTCCTCTAATTCTATAAAAGCTCCAAAATTCTTTATACTTAATACTTTTCCCTCGACTTCGTCTCCGACAGAGTATTTTTCTTCCATCACATTCCAGGGATTTGGTGTTAACTGTTTAATACTGAGGCTTATCTTTTTTTTCTCTTTATCAAAATCAATGACTTTGACCTTGATTTCATCACCTCTTTGAACAAGTTTTAAAGGGTCTTTCATATCTTTCCAGGTAATTTCTGAGATATGCAGAAGG
>CAZPII010000214.1:0-3467 GCA_964586485.1 uncultured Atribacterota bacterium
GAAGATTTTTTAATGGTAGCCAGTTATGAAATAAAGAGCACTGATAATGAAGAATTAAAATATGAAGTTGAGATGGTGGAATTACGCTAAGAAAATTTGAGAAAATAAACCTGCCAAAGAAACGTCCAATGGCAGGTTTATTTTTTTTACACTTATGTTTCTACTAAAAAGGAAATTTTAGCATTAACACGATACCTGGTAATCTTGTTATCTTCTACAATTGCCTGAAATTCTTTGATATAAACAGACTTGATGTTATGTACGCTTTTCGATGCCTCTGCAATTGCCTCTTTTGTGGCAGCTTCCCAACTTTCATTTGATTCTGCAAGTACTTCAATTACTTTTACAACACTCATTTTATCCCTCCTTTTTAATTTATTGAATTACCAGCTAGAAAAAATAATAAAGGTCATGTCATTTTTGGCCACTCAATATTAGTATATCAAACGTATATTATTTTATCATATTACATTTACCCATCTCAAATATATTATAGTTTAATACAAAATAACTACACCAAAGCAAAAAATGTAAACTAAGAATTAAGAACTGCAAAAACTTTAAAAAATTATTTTGCTAAAAAGACCTTATTTGTGGAATAATATAATATAAGGTATTTTATTATTAGACTTTCAGCTCTATTTTGCAACTATACAAAGAAGAATAGTTTGATAATATTTATGGCTGTGTCATGCCTAGTTCTACTTTGGGTTCTATAAAATATTAATGGAGATGAAATGAAAGGACAGGATAAAAACAAATTTAAAGCCATTTCCAATAAACTTGGCAAAAGGCAGCCAGATAATCAGGAAATCCCCACTCAAAAAGATGAAATTACCGATATACAAAAACAGCTTTCTGAATTAAAAATCTTAAATCGAAAATTACAAGATGAATTAGAAATTCAAGAAAAGACCCATAATGAGATAAAAAAAAGTGAAGAAAAATTTCGTGATTTAACCGAAATGCTGCCTGAAATGGTTTTTGAGGTTGACAAAGATTGTAAATTTACTTTTATAAATAAAAAAGGCATAGAAATGCTTGGTTATTCTCGAGAAGAGCTAATTAACAAACAGACTATCTGTCAATTAATATCATATTCGGAACAAAAGAAAGTTAGTCCTGGTACTAAGCAACTTTTTCAAGAAGAGAAAAATTACCCACAGGGATATTATTTAATTGGAAAGGACGAAGTTATTATTCCGATAGAAATTCACGGTTCGGCAATCAAAAATAATGCCGGAAAAGTAATTGGATTTCGCGGGATAGTGCTAAACACAACCGAACAGAAAGAATATGAAGATAAAATTAAATACCTTAGTTTTCATGATAAATTAACTGATTTATATAACCGTGCTTATTTTGAAGAGGAATTGAAACGGTTAAATCATAAACGAAATCTTCCTATCAGTATCATTATTGGTGATGTCAACAACTTGAAAATGATTAATGATACTTTCGGTCATCAGCATGGTGACCGGCTTTTATGCAAAATTTCCAGGGTTTTGCAGTCCTGTTTTCGTAAGAGTGATGTAATTAGCCGTTGGGGTGGTGATGAATTCAGTATTATTTTACCTCATACCTCAAGAGAGAAAGGTATTACAATTATTAACCGAATTAGCCAGGAATGCCAGAAAAAAAGTACCCTAACCTTACCGCTTAGCATTTCTATGGGAATTGCAACAAAAACAATAATGTCTGAAAACATTAATGCCATAGTGAGAGAGGCAGAAAGCAAGATGTATCGCTATAAGCTGATTGACAAGCAAACATCTGATAGCTCTATAATAACCTCTTTGGAAAGAGCCTTACAGCAAAGAAAATATGAAACGAAAGAATATCGTAAAGGTTTTATAGATTGTGCAATTAAATTTGGCGAGGTACTCCAGTTAGAAAAAAGGCAACTCAATGACCTGAAATTATTGGCCATGATCTGTGATATAGGTAAGATAGCGGTGAGTGAAGCAATTATTTTAAAGAAGGGCTGGTTAAGTGAGATTGAATGGGAGGAAATCAGAAAACATCCTGAGGTTGGATTCAGGATTGCCAGATCATCACCTGAGCTTACCAATATTGCTGAAGCTATTTTATACCATCACGAGTTCTGGGATGGAAACGGGTATCCCCAAAAGATCAAAGGAAAGGATATTCCTCTCCTTTCGCGAATTATTCATATTGTTAATGCTTACCAGGCCATGACTCACGAAAGGCCTTATCGCCAAGCAATGAAAAAAGAAGATGCAATTCAAGAACTAAAAAAATTCCAGGGTAGTCAATTTGATCCGGAATTAACAGATAAGTTTATTGAAATGGTTTCTGAACCTCAAAAATAATTTAATCCAATTTTTTATAAATACCTCCAAAAGCATCCTCTTTATATTTTTGCCTTATTCTTTCTCTTTTTTTGAAATCTATTTTTTAAACAATTATTTGACAAGAATAACCAGATGTGTTACATATCTAATACATAGACTGACGGTCAGTCTATGTATAGGAGTATAAAATAATATGAGAACAATTAAAAAGCACCATGAGAGAAAAAGAGAATTTTTAGAAATTGCTCGAAAACTATTCTTCACTCATGGTTATGAACAAACCTCGGTTGATACCATCATAAAAGAAATAGGGCTATCGAAGGGTACTTTTTATTATTATTTTGAATCAAAAGAACAACTCCTGGATGAATTAACCAAAGATTTAAGTCAGCAAATATTAGAAAAGGTACAAGAAATTGTTGCTAAGGATAATTGGAATGCAATTACAAAACTTAATGAGTCTTATAAAGTGACTGCAAGCATAAAGTTGGAAAATATTGAGCTGATAAAAACTTTATTGAAGGCCTTTTATGAAGATAAGAATTTTTATTTTAGATATAAAGTCTATCAAAATAGTACCGATATGCTGGCACCGGAATTTGCTAAAATTATCAAACAGGGGTTAAATGAAAAAGTTTTTAATACTCCATACCCTGACGAAGCTTCCAGGATGTTCTTTGAGCTTTCCTTTATTTTAAGTGAAAAGGTCCCTAAAATGATTATGGAGATAAACCGTTTTCCGAAAAATATTGAAAAAATTGAAAAAGAGTTGGAAAATTATCAGTTTGCTATTGAGAGGATTATAGGGGCCAAAGAAGGTAGCATCAAAATATTTAACCGGGCCTTGTTAAAAAAGTTTTTAGATAGATTGAAAGTGCAATATGAAAAAAAGAGTGACACAAACTGATTTAAAGAAATCAATAATAAGTAGTGTCATTTTTACCAATATCAATAGGAAGTGAAAAATGTTCAGTATTCGACTCGGCCTTAAGAATCTATTAAGGCAAAAAAGACGAAATATTATTACTATACTGATTATCGGATTCGCTTTTTTCGGTTATCTTTTTGTAGAATCAATGATGGATGGCTTGACCAATATGTCCTTCGACAACATCAAAAATTTTGAAACCGGTGATATCCAGATTGCTCACC
>CAZPII010000215.1:0-3446 GCA_964586485.1 uncultured Atribacterota bacterium
TGGCTGCGTGGTCAATGAGTTTCTCGCACAGTCCCACCAATTTTAACTACATCTTCTTGATCTGCAAAAACGGGGCTCAATCCCCCTGCTACACTTAGAATCAACATTAAGGATAAGAAACTAATAAGTAATTTTTTAAACAACATTTCAATACCTCCGATATATTAAATATTTTTTCACGATTTTAAAGAAATTTACCTGAAGATCATTTAAGTTATACGAAAAATATTTCACCTCCCTTTTTGGAATTACTACTACTTGTTTATTACAATGCCTTTCAAGAAACTTAATTTAAACTTATCAAATCTACAAAATAATTCTCTTATCATGAAGTTCCCTGAAATCCTTAAATTTATCTTAATAGATTTTTAATAGATATGCAATAATTTTAAAAAATGAGTATCTCTTATATTGTATACAATATAGAATATATATGATATTTTAATATTTAATTTAACATAGGCCTGTTTGCCTGTCAATGAATTATTTATGCTTTAAATTTTAGCTAAAGGTATTTTGTGCTAAAAATACTTTTATATCTACAAATTATTAAAATCAACAATCAATGTGTCCTATGTTTATTAATTAAACCATACAATAATTACAATAATTCAAACTAAATTAAGAAAGAATAAAATAATAAGCCATTGTATAAATCTTTGTGGCTTCTAATAGTTCAATAATTGGTATATATTCATCCGGCATATGTGAAATACTATTACTACCGGCACCAAAAATTAAAGTCGGTATTCCTGCCATATTGGTTAAAAAATCCGCATCATCATGCTGTGGAGTTCCTCTGAGAACAATCGGGTACTCCGGTCCGAATACTTCTTTTATGGCAGATGCCATTTTTTTGACTATTTCAGATTCTTCAGAAACAATAGATGGGTTGGAATCATATATCAATTCAGTTCTTGCATCAAAATTGGGAATTTCCAATTTTAGTTTTTTTATAATATCTGAAACCTGGTTATAAAACAATGCTCCTGTTTCTCCCGGAACAGTAAATCGGGAAACTTTTAATTCACAGATATCAGGTACCACACTGGAACGCTCTCCACCAGATATAACCCCCGGAACAATCGACCCATATCCGATATATTTGTTATAACCGGGTTCTAGTTTATCCAATTCTCTTATTACTCTACACATATTTTTAATTGCATTAATACCATATTGGGGGTTGCTCCCATGAGCTCTTTTCCCCAGAGTTGTTATTTTTACTTCTAACATTCCCCCACAGGCAATTTGGATAAATAAATCACTCGGTTCTCCGTTAATAGCCATATCTGCCTGGAAACCATCCTGGATCATTTTCACGGTGCCCTTTCTTGCTACATCTTGAACTTCTTCTTCGACAACATGACACAAAACTATTTCACCGGATAATTCAATTCCGGATTTAATTATCGCTTGAGTAGCCATTATCTGGGATACAATTTGTCCTTTATCATCAATTGCTCCCCGACCATATATTTTCCCATCCGAAATCTTTCCACCAAGAGGATCAAAAGACCAGCCTTCACCAAAACCCACGGTATCCATATGGGCATTACAGGCAAGTTTGGGACCCGATTTTCCCCAGCGAAAAGACGAAATAACATTTCCATGTCTATCTATCTGTGATTCCATTCCTATTCTTTTGCAGGTTTTTTGGATAGCTTTGGCAAAAAGCTCTTCTTTTCCGCTTATGCTGGGAATTTTTATATATTCCTGTAGAAGGTTTATTATTTCAACTGGATCAATATGTTTTAAAATAGCTTCCTTTATTTTTCTATCCATTTTTTTTTATACCCTATTTTTATTTGATCTTTAAGTATTTATAACGATTTTAATCAAAGCATATCTTGTTCTTGTTTTTTTATTTAAATCATCAATCTACCTGATTTAATAAGGGTAAATTGTTCACCTTCTTTATTGTTAATTATTACAGTTGGGGTTTTTATTATGTTATCAAAATGAAAGGTTTCGCCTCTGTCTATTCCCAAACCTTCAGAATTACCCATGGCAATATGTATACCACCAGATACCTTTTCACAATTTGAGATATTATCATCAAAGACTGCCCAGTCATTGCTTCCAACAGAGAATTCGGCAATCCATATGCCTTTAAGATCATTTAATCGATTATCAGAGCGCTTAATTCTATTAAATAATCTTGTTAAGAATTGCTTGTCTCCCTGCACATCGACTACTCTTCCATCTTTAAATTCCCATCTAATAGGACTTGGTACTTGACCCAATCCAGTTACTACACCATCAACGACTAATGTACCATTAAAGGTCTTCTCAACCGGGCAAGACATAACCTCTCCTTCCGGAGCCTGATTCCAAACTCTATCTTTTGGAAAAAGAGGACTGCGAGGAATAATATTATGAGTATAAAGACTAAAGGAAAGATCAGTACCTATATCGGAAGTCACCTGGAGAGATATGCTATTTTCAAGGATCTCCTTGATCTGTTTGGTCTTTTTATCAACTTCCTGATAATCAGCGGCAATTCCTTCTTTTAAATAGTTTAGTTTAGCATCCCAGGTGTAGGCATATTTCACCTGATTTTCTATACACCAATCCTGAATAGGTCTATTAAAAGTAAAATCTTCTTCGACTTTCCTGGTAGATACAAAGATTAATCCTTGGGCATCCTTTATTGTATCCAGTAGGATTTCGGGCAGAGAATCTATTGGTCTATAATTCTCAGGAATCACAATATAAATATTATTTTTTATTCCCAGTTCTTTGGCTGCATCTAAAATATAACTACAATATTGTTGATTATTTTCATTGGACATAATTATTAATCCATCATTTTTTTTCAATTCTAAAGACTTTATAAGGTTAGCCGCTCCTTGACGGTATAAATCCTCTTTCTTTTCTTTATTCAATTTCTAATCCTCCTTTTCATGTCTTCATTTATTTAAATACTCATTCTATATTTATCTATATATCGAGATTTACAGAAAATATATTTAAAAAAGTAATTTGCTATCCTCAATTACCAGTTTATTATCCAAAAACAACGTCGGATCTTTTAATACCAGATCAATATGTAATGGTGAGGTTACCTTGCCTTGTCTTGTATGATTATCTCCTAAACCTATATGAGCAGTTCCCAGGCATCCTTCATCTTCAGTCATTAATCCTATAATCTTTGCTTTGGGATTAAAACCAATGCCCAATTCAGCAATGTTGTAAACAGTATGGTCTTTAGCTTCTGCTAATACTTCTTTCATTTTTTTTGCTTTACCCCCACCCTCTATATCTACCACAAAACCATCCTTGACGATAAAAGAAACAGGTTGATCAAGTTTTCGGATATCCGGATGGATGATACTGGCATCACAGACAATCTTCCCGTTGGCCGTTTCTTCAATCGGTGCAATATTTGATTCTATATTAGGAGGACCACATACCTCTCCCGGTTTACTGCAAAAACCTTTCTC
>CAZPII010000216.1:0-3443 GCA_964586485.1 uncultured Atribacterota bacterium
AAGGGTTTTGCTCAACTTTCACAAATTGCTTTGTCGGAAAACAAATAATATTATTTCATTCCAATTTTCTAATTTACAGATTTATTTAACCATTAATGGTTAAATAAATTGGTTTTTTCATGAAAAAGATTAAGAGAAGCTAAAGGCACACCTCTTTTAGAGGTTTTTAAAGCCACCCTCTACGCAGTTGTGATCTTTACTATAATGTAAGTTAAAATAAAACATTAAAAGTTAGTAGATAAAGTCAGATTATTTGCCCAAAACTAATTATTGTTGGTGTTTGAAATGGCTTTATTCAATTTCCCTTTTAAATTGCCGGCTGAAATTATAAAGTAGGTCTGGACGGTTTCTTGCCGTTATAAAAGAAATGAGTTTGGACTTGGATAAAGATGAGTCAAAAAGAGTGGTAACGCGGAGAAGTTTATAATTTTCGTCTCTTTAAAGGGAGGAGAGTTGTAAACTTCTTTTTTTTGTAGGGAGGTAATATTTTGAAAGAAAAAATAGAACAGCTAAAAGATCAATTTAAAAAACGGATTTCTACAGCAAAGAATAAAGAAGAACTAAAAATAATAAAGAATGAATACATAGGTCGAAAAGGGTATATCACCCAAATGCTGAGAAATATTGGTTCAGTTCCCAAGGAAGATCGACCTCAAGTTGGACAGCTTCTTAATCAGACGAAAGAAAATATTCTTGATACTATCCAGAAAAGAGAGACAGAATATTCAAAAGAAAAGACTATAACTAAAAAAATATTTGATATCACCATTTCTGGTAGAGATTTCGCAAGAGGGTCTTTTCACCCCATTGAATTGATCTTAAAAAAAACAGAAGAAGTATTTCTCAGTATGGGATTTCGGTTTGTTGACGGACCGGAAGTTGAACTGGATTATTACAATTTTGAAGGATTAAACATTCCCAAAGATCATCCGGCAAGAGATGATCAGGATTCTTTTTACATTACACCGGAGATTTTATTAAGAACTCAAACCTCTCCCATGCAGGTTAGAACTATGGAGAATCAGCAACCACCTGTCCGGATAATCTCTACCGGAAAGTGCTATCGTAGAGATTCTATTGATAGTACACATACACCTATATTCCATCAGATAGAAGGGCTAGCAGTTGATAAAGATATTGCGTTTAGTGACTTAAAAGGCGTAATTACAGAGTTCTGTCATCAGATTTTTGGTAAGGATAGAAGGGTTAGATTTAGACCTGGATATTTTCCTTTTGTAGAACCGGGAGCAGAAGTGGATGTATCCTGCGGCTTATGTAAAGGCGGTGGCTGCAGATCGTGTGGATACACAGGTTGGCTGGAGATTATGGGAGCAGGTATGGTTCACCCTCATGTTTTGGAAATGGCTAGCTATAACTCAGAAGAAAATACAGGTTTTGCCTTTGGTATGGGTGTAGAAAGAATAGCAATGTTAAAATATGGCATTAATGATATTCGATTATTTTTTGAGAATGATTTGCGCTTTTTAAATCAGTTTAAATAGAATGAAATCTTGATAAGGGGAGTAAACAGATGCAAGTTTCCTATAATTTATTAAAAGAATATGTGGATATAGAACTATCACCGAATGAACTCGCAGATCGTCTCTCAATGAATGGGATTGTTGCCGAACATAGTAAGGCAATTTTTAATGATGTGAAAGGTGTGGTTGTAGGGGAAATCAAAAAAATAAAAAAACATAAACAAAATGAAAATCTCTCTGTTTGCCTTGTAGATATAAAAAAAGAAGAATTGGAAGTAGTATGTGGTGCAAAAAATATAAAAATCGGAGATCGTATACCTTTTGCATTAGAAGGTGCTATTCTACCTGAATTGGGGAAGATTGAGGCAAAAGACATACAAGGAGTATTTTCCAGAGGGATGATATGTTCAGCTTCAGAATTAGGATTAGAGAAAAGTAAATCTCCGGGGGTTTTGATTTTAGAAAAAAGCTTTCCTCTCGGGAAGGAAATAAATAACTTAAAAGGCATTCAAAATGATTTTATTTTTGATTTTGAAATATTTTCAAATCGTCCGGATTTAATGAGTATAATCGGTATTGCCAGAGAAATTGCCGCTTTTAGTGGCAAAGAATTGCATATTCCAGAATTTGATATTGTGGAAGTAGAGGAAAAAATTACTGATAGTATTTCTGTTCAGGTAAAAGATCAAGAATTGTGCCCCCGATATGCCGGTAGAATTATTCGAGGATTACAGATAGAAGAGTCGCCTTTCTGGTTAAGATGGAAGTTGTTTTTATTGGGAATAAGGCCTATTAATAATGTTGTAGATGTTACAAATTACGTTATGATGGAAACAGGACAACCTCTACATGCTTTTGATTTAAATTACATCAAGGGTTCCCAAATTATAATACGTAGGGCTTATCCGGATGAAAAATTTTGTACCTTAGATGGTGTCCAACGGGAGTTAACCGAAGAGAATTTGGTTATAGCTGATCAGGAGAGGGCTATCGCACTGGCGGGAGTTATGGGTGGAGAAAACTCTGAAATAAAAGACAAAACCGAAGATATCTTTTTAGAATCAGCATATTTTGATCCCATAAATAATAGAAGAACCAGTCGATATTTTTCTCTGAGAACAGATGCCTCTAATCGCTTTGAGAAAGGAATTGATCCAGAAGGTCAAATTTATGCATTGGACCGAACTGCCTATCTTGTCAGCCAGTTAACCCCCGGAAAAATTCTTCAGGGAGTCATTAACGAACATAGTAAAAAAGTGGGCAGAAAAAAACCCATAGAATTATATTTTGATAAAGTGGAAAAAATCGCCGGTACAACCATTGGTAATTCTACTTCCGGGCCATCTGTAGAAATGATCGGAATTTTAAAAAGATTAGGATTTAAAGTTATTAAAAAAAATGCTGATTCTACACAAATTATACCTCCTAGCTTTAGAGGTGATATTCAAAGAGATGTCGATATTATAGAGGAGATTATTAAAATATTTGGTTATGAAAAAATACCTGCTACCTTGTTTAAGTCAACTGTTATCCAAAAAGGGAAAAGTCAGGCTCAGAAGATAAGGGATAAAATAGGAAATATTCTGGTGGGCTGTGGATTACATCAAATGATCGGTTATAGCATGATTACTCCGGTATATTTTGATTGGATGAATTTGCCCGATTCTCACTTCTTACGTCAGGCAATAAAATTATCAAATCCCCTAATACAAGACCAAACTATTATGCGAACTACTTTAATACCGGGTGTCTTAAAAGCTGTTCAATGGAATGCAAATCGTAAAGTAGAGAAGATAAAATTATTTGAAATTGGTAAAATATTTTTACCACAGAACAATGAAAGAAATAATCAGCTTCCTCTGGAAAAATTAATGATAACAGGAGCATTAACAAAATCAGAAAAAGGAAATATCTGGGAAAAATCAGAAAAATGGGATATTTTTTATTTAAAAGGCATCCTAG
>CAZPII010000217.1:0-3429 GCA_964586485.1 uncultured Atribacterota bacterium
TTCCTGCTTTGGACTTCAGGCAAAAATTATCATATAGCTTAGCTTAATCTTCTTTATGGTCGGGGCGAGAGGATTTGAACCTCCGACCTCTTGGTCCCGAACCAAGCGCGCTTACCAAGCTGCGCTACGCCCCGAATCATAAGTGAAATTATATCACAACATTCTGTTTAGGGTAAGGGTTGATTTTAATTTATGTGCAATAAGGGATGCTGCAACTATCTTAATAAAATCACCTATAATAAAAGGAATTATGCCGGTTAGTAAAACAGCCTTTAGACTCAACTGCGTTACAACATATAACTGAAGTGCGCCACAAAAATTAATAACTAAAAGACCTATTACTCCGACAACAATAAAACCGTTTATCTTGTATATGTTCTTTTTTTCTACAAGGATACCCATTGTGTAGGCAGAAATAATAAAACCCCATAAATAGCCACCAGTTGGTCCTGAAACTACTCCCGGACCGGCTTTCCCTGCTGAAAAGATTGGTAATCCAATTACACCTAACAAAATATAGATAATCTGGCTTAATGTACCTGCCTTCCTACCCAGCAGGAAGGCCGAAAGATAGGTAAACAGTGTTTGTAAGGTGAAGGGTACAGGATAAACAGGAATGACTATAAATGCACCTAGACCGGTTAGAGCAGCAAAAAGGGAAGCAAGTATCATATCTCTTAAGGAAAAACTATAAAATAGCATCAATTTTGTCTTTTCCCACTTAAATTAATTATGTTAACTTATATAATATAAACAGTTAACCAATGTGTCAAATTAATTCTAAATCTTAAATTTTTTTAAATTCATCTTTGTAAAGTCCCGGACAAGATATGGAGTAATTCCCCGTTATCTTTTCTGATTACCAGAGCACCTTCAGAAGTTATATTAATGGCTCTTCCTGAAATAATTTTTCCGGCTGACTCAATTGTGATTTCCCTTCCTAAAGTATCGCTATTTTTTTTCCATTCTTCTAAAATACTATCAAATTGTTTCTTCTGTAATCTATCATAATACTCTTCAAATTTTTCCAATAATTGCTGGACTAATTCTATTCTGGAAACCGGTTTTCCTAGAATTTCCTGTAAAGATATCAAGTATTTTCTTGTATCCTGCGGAAAATCTTCTTTTTTGGTATTAGCGTTAATACCAATGCCAATCAACAAATAATCAATACGATCGGATTCTGCCACCATTTCTGTTAAGATTCCAGATATTTTCTTATTACCTAACAATAGATCATTCGGCCATTTAATATGAACATCAATATCTAAGAGATCTTTGATAGAGCGTACCAATACAACTGCAGTCATCAAGGTAATCTTCTGGATATAGATAGGTTCCAAACAGGGGAACAAAAGTATAGTCAGCCAGATTCCACCGGAAGGAGAATACCAGTCTCTTCCTAATCTTCCCCGGCCTTCCGTTTGCACTTCAGCAATAAAAACAGTTCCTTCCTGGAATGGACTAACTTCCTTTTTATTCTTTAAATTTTCTTTTGCTATACTATTGGTAGAAGTAACTTGTGGAAAATAAAATATGTTTTTGCCAATATATTTGGTATCCAGGTTCCGAAGGATCTCTGAAGGTAATAAAATATCCGGTCGGGAGATGATCCTATACCCTTTACGACCATTAGTAAAAATATGGTAACCTAATTTCTTTAACTTCTGAATCTGTTTCCAGACAGCAACCCGTGAAATTCCCACCAGACCACTTAAATATTCTCCGGATACAAAAAATTTATCAGAAAGATATGGTAATATAGGTATATCGATATTCCTTGAGTTAATTGGTTTCAAAATTTTTTGCTACTCCTTAAAATCGGCCAGGTTAAAGCTAACTTTTTCTATGCCCTGTAGTTTAGCAAGTATCTTTTCACTAATCATATGCAAATGATCCGGTTTCTGTACAAAATCCAGATCATCAGTGGGAACTTTTAATATGGGACAAAGGTTAAAACCAGCAACCCATTTTTCATATAAAATATTGAGTTGCTCCAGATATTCCCCGGAAATTTTCTTTTCATAATTTCTTCCACGTAGGGCAATCCTCTGTTTTAAAGTGGGAATTGAGGCTTGCAGGTAAACAATAAGGTCAGGAGGAGATAAAAAATTTACCATTATCCGGAATAATTCACTATAATTATGATAATCCCGGGAATCCATCAGCCCCTGCACATATAGATTTTTGGCAAATATATCTACATCCTCATAAATACTGCGATCCTGTACTGCAGAAGAAGGATCATTGACAATATTCTGGTGATGCTGAAAACGTTTGGAAAGAAAAAATACCTGCAGATGGAAACTCCATTTTTTCATATCATGATAAAAATCTTCCAGATAAGGATTAGTTTCTACTACTTCGTAAAAAGCTTTCCATCCCAATCGCTTACTTAAGAGAGTAGTCAGGCTGGATTTACCGCTACCAATATTTCCTGATACAATAATGAATTTTTTCATAATAGATTTGTTCACTCTTGGTCTTTCTGGTAAATTTTTTGACAGACAGTTTCTAAATCCCTTTTATTTCCAACAAAATCAAGTTCATCTGTATCAACAACAACTAGCTTGGATTGTGGAAAATTTTCCATATTTCTAAAATAATCTTCGTAAGCATTGTTTAATCTTTGCATATATTGATAGGAAATTTTACGCTCAAAAGGTCGATCTCTTAACATGATTCTCTTCATCAACATATCAGTCGTAGTACGTAAATACACAATTAAATCAGGAGCAGGAATATCCTTATACATAATCTGATATAGATGTTCATACATTGTTAATTCATTGCCTGAGAGATTAAGGTGGGCAAAAATTCTGTCTTTCGCAAACATATAATCTGAAAAAGAAAGCTGCCTGAAAAGTTCTTGCTGGGCAGCTTTTACCTGTTGGTCATATCGACTCAATAAAAAGAAAATCTGAGTCTGAAAGGCATATCCCTTTATGTCTTCATAGAACCGGCTTAAGAAAGGGTTTTCTTCAACAACTTCCAGTATAACTCTAGCATGATATTTTTTGCTTAACTGTAAGACTAAACTGGTTTTACCTGCACCAATCGCTCCTTCAATGACAATATATTTACTTTTTAAAGAGGGCATTTCAAAACTCCAATATATTTTTCCAGGTTTTGTTTGATTAATTAATTTGTATTATATAATAATACCATATCATAATTAATCTACAATCTTCAAAACATTACCTCCCCAAAATAGTTACTGTATCAAATTAAGTAATTTAAAAATAGCCTTTGAGTTAGTGTTTGACATTTATCTTTTTTATGATAGTATCTTATTATTACCATTATAGTGTTACTAATATAACATTTGTAACACTACTTTTGGAAGGAGTACATTATGAAACGATTTAATATTATTGTAATTGCTTTAATTGTATTATTTTCCTTAAATCCATTAATTGGTTTATCTGA
>CAZPII010000218.1:0-3425 GCA_964586485.1 uncultured Atribacterota bacterium
TCAATACTGCCATCAAGCAACTTTAATGTTCTTTGTGATTCATAGCCACTGGTGTTATACACAAGCGGAATATGTAATCCTGAAGATCTTGCTTTTCCTGTTGCTTCAATAATTTGAGGTACAAAGTGGGTGGGGGTAACCAGATTAATGTTATGACATTTTTGTTTTTGTAAATCCAGCATGATTCTGGATAAGTCTGTCACCGAATTTGAATTTCCATTTCCCAGCTGACTGATGGGATAATTCTGGCAATAGACACAACTCAGGGTACAATTGGTAAAAAATATTGTTCCAGAACCATTTATCCCTGAAATTGGCGGTTCTTCTCCAAAATGAGCGTTGTAGCTGGAAATTTGCAATTGCCCGGTAGAACGGCAGAGACCCTTTTGACCAATAATTCTGTTTACTTCGCAATGATGAGGACAAAGTCTGCAGGATTGGAGATATTTATAAGCTTTTCTGATCCGTTCTTGAAATTGGATTTCACTTAGATTTAGGTAAGAAGGATATTTTTTCATGTAAATCTATCCTTATCTTTACAAATAATTCAAGATTTCAGATAAAGAATCCAGTCGAATATATTGATCAGATATGGGCTTTTCTTCTTCAAATTTCCAGGTCGAAGCAGGTATCAGGATACAGTTTAATCCTAATTTTAATCCAGGATTTAAATCTGAACGAACACTATTTCCGATAAGCCAGGTTTTTTCTTTTTTTAGCTTGTGATTCTCTAAAATCTGTCGATATTCTTCGACAGTTTTGTAATTTAAAATATAAACAGCAGAAAAATAAGGCTTTAATCCTGAATGGAGTATTTTTTTGTGTTGTATTTCCGGATCTCCAAGAGTAGCAAGAATTAAAAAATAGCGATTCTTAAGATGATTCAATACCTGTTCAACTCCTTCAACTCTTTCGGGAACCTGTCTAAACACTTTCCATCCAACATCGGCAATTTGTTTTTCTATTTTCAGGTCTATTTTTCTACCTGTCTTTTTATTATAATAATGATAAGTCTTAACCAGACTAAGGGGATACCGTTCTTTGGCAAAGCCCTGTATGGTAATATGTCTGATATCAATCTCATCGAGCTTTTCCAGTACTTCATTTTTTGGAAATCCCAGTTCTCCCATCACTGCAGAAAATTCCTCTCTGGCTTGATTATATATCCTGGAAGTCTTTATTAAGGTATCATCTAAATCAAATATAATTGTGCGAATTTTTCTATTCCTCCATTCTCTACAATATTGGCAAACAAATTTTCCCGATACATTCTCATTAGAATTTTAGTATTTTTTTATTATAACCTGTTTGCTTTTTCTGGTAAAATATATTTAAGGAAATGGAAAATTTTGGATATATGTTATAATCATTTTTAAAGGTATCAATAAATTAATTTGTAGAAAGGGAATCAATGAAAAAAAATAAAAACAAAATAATTGATAAAAAAAATGAAAAAAAGGTAAAACCAATGTGGCGTGAACTCATTGAGACAGTGGTAAGCGCGGGAATCATCGCCTTTATTATTATCACTTTTATCGGACAGGTTACCGTAGTAAAAGGAGCTTCCATGGAGGATACCCTTTTTAACCGGGAAAGACTAATCTGTAACAAAATTGTCTATCGGCTAACTGAGCCGGAGCGTGGTGAAATTGTTATTTTCAAACCTCCTATTGATCAGAATCATAACTATATCAAAAGAGTTATCGCTGTTGAAGGAGACAGAGTAAAAATTGTGGACGGTATAGTCTATCTTAATGGGAAAAAATTGGAAGAAGATTATGTTGAACACCGCTCCTATGAAACAATGCCTGAAGTTACAGTACCGGAAAATTCTTATTTTGTACTAGGGGATAATCGTTCAAATAGTAGTGACAGCCGCTTCTGGGGATTCGTTCCCGAAGAAAATATTATCGGGAGAGCTTCCCTTGTTTTTTGGCCTATCACCAGAACTCGTATGCCATAATTGCTTAAATACTAACTAAATTATGGAATTGATTAAAAATGATTAAAATAGGTAAACAAATAATAAATAAGGAGAGAGAATTAAAATCATTCTCTCTCCTTATTTATTATTTACTGGTCATTTTATTTTGTTTGAAACAAAGCATCCAATTTTAAACATTGTTTCCATATATTTCATTAGCAGCTACGATACCATGATCGGATACGGAGTAACCATTATTCTGCAAGATATTCTCCAGCGCTGATAAGAATAATATAACATTTCCCCGGGAACAAGAATAACCCATTAGACCTATGCGCCAGGCTTTTCCTTTAAATTTACCCAGTCCTCCACCTATTTCAATTCCATACTCATTTAAGAGAGATTTTCTTACCGTTGTATCATCAATTCCTTCCGGAATGTAAACAGCATTTAATTCCGGTAAGCGGTATTGGGGAGGTGCAATCATTTTTAATCCCATAGCTTCCAGTCCTGCTACAAGTGCGTTGGAATGAAGCTGATGTCTCTGGAAACGCTTCTCTAATCCTTCCTCAAGAACTAAACGTAAAGCCTCTCTTAAGGCATAAACCATATTAATGGGTGCAGTATGATGGTAAAATCTTTCCTTGCCCCAATAACTTTGCAACATCTGAATATCCAGATACCAGCTGCTGATCGGTGTGGTTCTTTGAGAAATAGAGTTAATGGCTGTATCACTAAAGGAAACTGGTGCTAAACCAGGGGGACAACTGAGACATTTCTGAGTACCACTATAAATTGCATCAATTCCCCATTTATCGGTTTCCACCGGGATGCCGGCCAGTGAAGTAACTGCATCTACCACAAAAAGGGTATTTGCTTCCTTTGCTATTCGGGAAAGTTCTTCCAGTGGCTGCCTTACTCCGGTTGAAGTTTCAGCATGAACAATCGCTAACAATTTAACCTTACCAGTTTCTTTTAAAACTTTCTTCACCTGATCCGGCTCAACAATATTCCCCCATTCGGCTTGAACGATCACCGATTCGGCTCCACATCTTTTTACAATATCAACCATTCTTTCGGCAAACAAGCCATTAATACAGATTACTGCTTTGTCACCCGGTTCCAGCAGATTAACCAGAGAAGCCTCCATGCCGGCACTTCCGGTACCGGACAGGGCAATAGTTAATTCATTTTTTGTTTGGAAAACCTCTTTCAACATCTCTCTGGTATCATTCATGATTGCCAAAAAATCAGGATCAAGATGTCCTACCAGAGGTGTGGACATCGCTTTTAACACACGCGGATGAACATCACTGGGTCCGGGTCCCATCAAAACTCTTTTTCCGGGATTCAAATCACTATACATCTTAGCATACCTCCATTATTACTATTTATTTTAGATCTTTTCTTAATTTTGACGGTTATAATTCTATGCTAACATTTTTTTAAAAACAGGGTAAAAATATTTTTCTTTTTCAATCACAACAATTCCCTTTTCCCG
>CAZPII010000219.1:0-3416 GCA_964586485.1 uncultured Atribacterota bacterium
TAAGAGTCAGATGCTCTGCCAACTGAGCTAACGGCCCGCAACACTGGCTTATTTCATTGTTCTTTTCAATTGCCTTACAATGTTACTATATTTTGATTAATGTGTCAACGAAAAATCGAGAAAATGCTAACTATACTTTTTTCTTTTTATTTAACTGTCTTATGGAAAATGATAACAAAACAGGGGTAACAAAGGTAGTAACCATTGACATAGCAATCACCGTGGAAGCAAGGTTCGGAGTAATTACACCATATTTCAACCCTATATTGGCTAAAATAAGTGCTACTTCTGCCCTGGGAACTGTAGCAATACCTACTACCAATGATTCCATATTGCTAAACCCACAAATGCGTGTCCCTATACCACAACCGATTATTTTACCCAAAATAGCCAAAACAATTATTAGCATGGTAAACATTCCCATTGAAGTAAAAGTACTCGGATCAAATTGCATACCCATGGTTACGAAAAATATGGGAATAAAAAAGGAATGTCCTATAAGGGAAACACTTTCGAAGGCTTCTTTGGCCAATCGCGTTTGACCTAATATCAGCCCAGCCATAAAAGTCCCGGTGATTAAAGAGAGTCCGATTTTTTCTGCAATGATTGCAAATATCAACCCAATAATGAGAATAGGTAGTAAAATTTGATGATTATCAGCCTGGTTGAAGATAAAAGAATTCGATAATTTTTGAAAAAAATGAATTGCAATAGTCATACATATTACAATAAATGCAATAGTTAAAATAACTGTAATTAATAAATTAACTACCTCCAAATTTCCGGTTAATGCTATTCCTACCACGGTGCCCATTGCAATAATGCCAATTACATCGTCGATGATTGCGGACCCGATAATTAATGTCCCTATTTTCATCCCAATCATTCTCATCTCAGTTAATACTTGACTACTTATACCTATGGATGTTGCAGTTAAGGAGGTTCCAATAAAAATGGAAACAAGATAAGAAAAACCAAAAAAATGTGCAGTAAAAAATCCTAACAAGAAGGGAATGAGCACACCCAAAAATGCTACCACAGTAGATGTTTTAGCCAGTTCTTTAAGTTCATTAAGATTAACGGCCAAACCGGTAGAAAAAAGTAACAAAAGGACACCAATATCAGCAATATTAAGAATAGTTTCACTAAGCTTAATAATGTTCATACTACCCAATATCAAACCTATAATTAGATCAGCCAATACCATGGGTTGTTTATATTTTTTAGCAAATAAACGCCCTATAAATGCTGCTAAAAGTATAATTAATAAATCGGTAATAAACATTTTAAATCCCTGCTTTTTAAATCAGTATCGAGTATCGGGTATGTAGTATTGAGTATAAATACATTAAAAAGAAGCAAGTTAAGAGCAAATAATAATTAATGGAATATTGTAGAATAATTTAACCTGCCTTTTAGCTTTTCTTAGAATCTACCATTACAGCCTTCAAAGAAGTTGGTTTTTATGGTTAAATAAAAGGAATGTTTATTTTTAGTTTTTTGATATTCTTATTTATTTTGTATTTGGACTCGATACCCGATACTATATACTTGATACTAATTTATTCTTCCATTTCTTCGTTTACCTTTGCCAGGTTTTCAAAACGAGTATATTCTTTCAAGAATGCCAGCTCCAGTGTTCCGGTAGGTCCGTTTCTTTGTTTGCTGATTATTACCTCGGCAACACCCTTCTTGCTACTTTTTGGCTTATAATATTCTTCCCGGTACAAAAAAACTACCACATCGGCATCCTGTTCGATAGCTCCGCTTTCTCTTAAATCAGATAAACGAGGACGCTGGATTGAACGTTGTTCAACTGCACGGGAAAGCTGGGAAACTGCAATAACAGGTACATTTAATTCTCTGGCCAATCCTTTTAGAGAACGAGAAATTTGTGAAATCTCCTGTTGTCGATTTTCTATTTTCAATCCCGTTTGAATTAACTGAAGATAATCGACCAGAATAAGGCCTAAGTCATGTTTGGCTTTTAATCTTCTTGCTTTAGCTTTTATTTCCAGAGGAGAAATTCCGGCAGTATCGTCAATAAAAATGGGGGCAGCGGATAATCTACCGGCAGCCATAGATAGTTTAGGCCAGTCTTCTTCCGGCATTGTCCCTCTGCGCAGGGCATGAGTATCAATACGAGCTTCTGAACATAACATCCTCTGAACAATCTGAGCTTTGGACATTTCTAGACTGAATGCCGCCACCGGAATCTTATGTTGCATAGCAGCATACTGGGCAATATTAAGACAAAAGGCTGTTTTACCCATAGAGGGTCGACCAGCCACAATCACCAATTCTGACGGCTGGAAGCCAGTTGTTATCTCATCAAACTCTACAAAACCGCTGGGAACTCCAGTAATGAAATTATCCCGATGATATAAATCCTCAATTTTTTCAAAACTTTCTGTTAATAAATCCTTGATGGCACTAAAAGAATGTTCAACTTTTTGTTGAGATACATCAAAAATCAGATTTTCTGCTTTATCAAGCAGAACACGTGCATCTTCCTGTTCTTCATACCCCATGGCTACAATTTGTGTAGCATGATTGATTAATTTTCTTAGAATTGCTTTTTCTTCTACAATTTTCGCATAATATACCACATTGGCAGCAGTAGGAACACTGCTCATCAGAGTTGTCAAGTAAGAAGCACCACCTATTTCGTCCAATTGCTTTCTTCTCTTCATCTCTTCTGTGAGAGTAATCAAGTCAACTGCCTGGTTTTTTTCAAACAAATCCAGAGCACATTGATAAATTATTTGGTGAGCATTTCGATAAAAATCTTCTGCCTTTAAGATTTCAATGCAATTTAGAATTGATTCCTTATCTAAAATAATCGATCCCAAAGTTGCCTGTTCGGCACTAATGTTTTGCGGGGTATTTCGAGTTAGCTCCATCTTTATCTCCCTATTCTTATCCAGATTACATTAATATATTAAAGGAAATAGATTCTTCCTATTATTGCTCGGTTTTCTCCGCTTTATGGTCAGTAGAATTGTTAACTTTCTTCTCTTCCTTTTCTGTTTCTTCTGGTACTATTTTTATATTTAAGGTAGCATTAACTTCTTTATGTAAACGTACACTTACCTGGTAATCTCCGATCTTTTTCAGTGGCTCATTATGTTCGATCTTCTTGCGGTCAATTTCTATTCGGTGATTCGCAGCCAGTGATTCGGCAACATCCTTATGAGTTACCGATCCAAATAGCTTTCCATCCTTGCCAGCCTTAACCTGAAAAGTCAAGGTAATCTGATTTATTTTTTCAGCTAATTGCTGTGCTTCTACTATCTCTCGGTTTCTTTTTTCCCATTCTTTTTTCTTGAGATGTTCAATTGATTTTAAATTTCCACTGGTATACTCAATGGCTAATCCTCTTGGAAACAGGTAATTACGTGCATATCCCCTGTTGA
>CAZPII010000220.1:0-3408 GCA_964586485.1 uncultured Atribacterota bacterium
GCGGAATTGCCGAGGATTAGTGGGGTAGAGGTAAAAGAAATAAAAATAAATGTGACCAAAATTTACTATGACGAAGCACGGGAAAATTCTAAATAAAGGAGGTTTTATTTTATGACAGAAAACGAAAAGAAACCAGACCAAGAAAATAAAGACACTGAATTAGGCAATATATCTGTTTCGAAAGATGTTGTTGCTATTATCGTGGCAATGGAAGCAACTAAAATAAAAGGCGTGGTAGGGTTAACTGCAGGAAGGAAAGGCATGTCTGCACCTTTATTAGACAAGAATAATCTAACCAAGGGTATTGAAGTGTCAATGAATCAAAAAGAAGTTGCCATTACAATTTCTTTAGTTGCAGATTATTCTATTGGAATTTATCAAACCGCAAGAGAAACACAAAAGAATGTAAAAAAAGCTATTGAAACAATGGCAGGATTAAATGTCACAAAGATTGACATAAATGTTCTTGACGTTAAATTTAAAGAAGAAAAGGAAGAAAAAAAGGAAAAATCTGACGTCAAAAAAGAAACAAAAGAAGAGAAAACAAAAGAAACCGAAACACAGAAAAAAGCTTAGCCTTAGCAGGGTCTTCTTTAAAAAGTGGCAAAAAGTTAAACTTTTTTAGAGGTTTTTAAAGCCACCTGCTGTGTGGCCTGATATTTACTTTATATAACTACAAGAAGAGAATAGAGAGTATTTTTGCAAAAATGTTTTTGTTTTTGTATAAATACTCTCTATTATTCAAAGATGCCTTTGCAAAAGATATGGAGAAGTTTTTGTGACTGAAGCCATTAAGTTATTATTCGTCATTACACTAATAGTCACCCTGTTAAGATTCAGGTGGGACCTTGGTCTTGTTATGTTTTTTTCTTCCATTATATTAGGGCTTCTTTTTAATACCGGATTAACAGGTACAACAAACAATATTTATTTAACTCTCACTGATAAAATAACAATACAGCTTATTGGAATAGTTATTCTGGTATATATTTTTAGTGGAATTTTAAATAGAACAGGTAGTTTGGACGGAATTATTTCCTCACTACAGAATATTATTGTTGATTATCGTTTTATAATTTTTTTTATTTCCTCTTTCTTAGGGTTAATCCCAATGCCGGCAGGTGCGATATTTTCTGCTCCTCTATTAAAAGAGATCGGAAAAGCAAAAAAACTATCTTCCAAGGATATAATGTTTGCAAATTACTGGTTTCGGCATGTCTGGGAATTTAGTTGGCCTTTATTACCTGAACTCATCCTGTATGCCTCTATCATTAACATTACTTTAAGAAAAATCATCATTGTTCAATTTCCTCTTACTGTTATTGCATTAGCAATCGGATTTATTTGGATGTTCTTAAACCTACCAAAGCAAAATAATACCAAGATAAATTATAAATATATAAGAATTTATTTGTTAACTTTTATTAAGAGCGTCTGGCCAATCCTTCTCATTATATTTATGGTAATTTTCTTCCAATTTAATTTAATTACTGCATTGGTTGTTGTTATTCTGTTATTGATTTTTGTTAATCGTTTTCCTTGGGAAAAAATGAAAGAAATAATAGTTCAAGATGTTTCAATAAAAGTAATAATTATGATTATTGGGATTATGCTATTTAAACAGACCCTGGAAGGTACGCAATCTATAGACCCAATTCTCCAGCTTTTTTCTGAGGCAGGCATTAGTTCCTGGGTTATTTTATTTTTTGTGCCTTTTCTGTTGGGTTTTCTAACAGGATCTGCTAATGGTTTTGTGGGGATCGGGGTTCCGGTCCTTTTGCCCGTTATGACCGAGTATGGTTCCATAAATCTATCCATGGCCATGTTTTCCTATATGGCCGGATTTGTTGGTATAATGCTTTCACCCATGCATCTTTGCTTAACTATAACAATTGGATATTTTAAGGTAGAGATTATGCCTTTTTATAAGAAATTATCTATTTATTTACTTTGTTTTGTTATGGTAAGTATGATATATATATTCCTGTATCTTAGACTTGGTAGGTGAATATAATATGCCAGCCGAAATTATTAAATTACTTGTTATACTAGTATTAATAATTTTTTTTCTTAAGGTTAGGCTAAACCTTGGCTTGAATCTTCTCTTGAATTCAGTGTTAATGGGGGTTTTATTCAGGATTGAAATTCTCCAGATTTTTCATATATGGAAAAATGCAGCTCTTGACTCGGTGACACTTGAATTGGTGGGAATTATTTTCTTGGTATATTTGTTGAGTATTATTATGGAGAAACTAAAAAAGTTCGAGGGAATGGTTTTTTCTTTACAAAAAATGATTAAGGATTATCGATTAGTAATGATTCTTATTTCATCTTTTGTGGCCTTGCTGCCCATACAGGGTGGAGCAATTTTTTCTGCTCCTATGATTAAATCAATCGGAGAGACTAATCATCTTAGTTCAGAAAAAAACATGTTTATAAATTATTGGTTTCGCCATATATGGAATCTTGTATGGCCATTGTATCCAAGCATAATTTTATATTCTTCGTTAATTGGAATATCCTTAGTTCGATTAGTTATAACAGTTTTACCATTCGCTGTCATTTCTTTTTTGAGCGGCATTATCTGGGTGTATCGAAATTCAAGCAATTATACTTCCTTCCCACAAAATAATGATAACAAAAAGACAACCATCATCTTAATAGATTTTATAAAGGATATTTGGCCTGTTTTAGTGGTTATTTTGTTGGTATTACTCTTTAATATAAGCCTGCTTCTCTCGCTTTTTATTGTCATTATTGCTATATTTATATTTTATCCAGAAATAAGAAGCCAACTAATTAGCCTTTTTGTTAAATCAATAAGCAGAAGTTATAAAACTATATTTATGATTTTTGGTATTTTTATTTTTAAGGAGATGTTAGAATATTCGCAAATTGTGGAATTTTTACCCAATTATTTTCTGTCTCTGGGAATTCCTATTAATGGAATTTTGATATTGGTGCCCTTTTTTATTGGTGTTTTTACAGGCAGCCAAATTGCTTATATTGGGATTTGCGTACCAGTCTTTTTTGCTTTTCTGGTAGATGCAAATGGTATAATTATAGTAAGCAGAATAATTATCCTGTATATAGCAGGATATATCGGAACAATGCTTACACCAATACATCTTTGTCTGGCTATTACTAAGGATTATTTTCAGGCAAAAATCAGTAGTTTTTATTATATCCTGGTCATTCACCTATCTATTTTAGGTATTTTTTCTCTGGTTTATTACCTTTTCCTAGTAAACATGGTTGATTGAAGCTACTTTATTTTACCATAAAAATACCAAGATAAGCCATATGGTCATTTTTCACCTGAAATCCAAATAGTTATATTACTTAGAAATATTAACCCCCTTTTAGGGGTTCTTAAAGCCACCCGCTTTGCGGGTGCGATATTTACTG
>CAZPII010000221.1:0-3392 GCA_964586485.1 uncultured Atribacterota bacterium
AGTCTTCTATATTATCAGCATCAGAAATAAGTGATATGTAAGTGAGAAAATCACTTAAATTACTTTCCGGATATGATTTTTCATAATCTTTTATTGATTGTAAAAAGGCTCTTATGTTTTCAACTTTATTTTCTACTTTAATCCGGTCACTTTCCTTTGCTATTAACTCATAATATTGCAATCTAAATACCAGTTTTTCTACAATCATTGAGATGTTATTTTTATCACTTCTTTGTAAATCCGAAAAAATATCTAAATGCTTTCTTATTTTTCCCTGGTTTTCCCGGTTAACTCTATTTCCAGGCATTTCCAAAAATTCAGGCAATACTTCCATAATGGTTTTATTCTCCGTATCTGCTTTTTCCATCAATTTTTGTAAGCCTTTTGGGCCTATTCCCACTTTATACATTTCAATCCATTTCCGAATATATTCTCGATCATGAGGATTCTCTATTAGTTTTAATAGGCATATTAAATCTTTAATTTCTTTTCTCTTATAGAATCTAATGCCACCAATCAATCTATATGGAATATTATTTCTGGCAAAAACTTCTTCAAAAGATCTCGATTGGGCATTTGTACGATATAAGACCACACAGTTATGCCAGTTGAACCCTTCCTTTTTTAGATGCTTTATCTCACGAGCAACAAATTCTGCTTCATTTATCGTACTATTAGCCTCATAATATTTTATCTTCTCCCCACCTTTTCTATTAGTCCACAGATCTTTCTCTTTCCTGTATTTATTATTCTTTATTACAAAAGAGGCTCCCTTTAATATCATTTCAGAAGATCGGTAATTTTGCTCCAATTTAACTATATTACAAGCCGGGAAATCTTCTTCAAAATGTATTATATTGCTTAACTCTGCACCTCTGAACCGATAGATGCTTTGATCAGGATCACCAACTACAAATATATTTTGATGCTTTTGAGATAATAATTTAATTAGTATATATTGAGCATGATTAATATCTTGATATTCATCTACTAAAATATGTTTGAATTTTCTTTGATAGTATTCCAGTACTTCTGAATATTTTTGTAGCAATTGTACTGTTTCGAGGATTAAACCACCATAATCTATAGCCTGATTTTTTATCAACTCTTCTTGATATAGCTGATACAACTTTCCTACCGTTTTATTGTAAAAACCAATGGCTTCTTCTCGAAATTGTTCCTCATCTAAAAGATTATTTTTGGCATTTTCAATAATGCCGCATATTGCTTTTGGTCTGTATTGTTTGGAATCCAAATCAAGTGATTTAAGGCAATTTTTTACCACTCTGATTGTTTCATTTTTATCATAGATACTAAATCTCTCCTGATAACCTAGATGCCTTATTTTTTGATGTAATATTCTGGCACAAATGGCATGAAATGTCCCAATCCATATCCTTTGATTTATTTTGTCCTGTTCACCATACAAACTCGAAGATATCTCTTTGGTTATTCTTTCTTTCATCTCGTTAGCTGCTTTGTTGGTAAAAGTAACCGCCAGTATATTCCCGGGAAATATATTTTTTTCATTGATGAGATACATTATCCTCTGAGTCAAAACACTTGTTTTCCCGCTACCTGCCCCGGCGACAACTAAAACGGGACCATCATCTGCTTGTACTGCTTTTATCTGTGCAGGATTTAAATTTTTTGGCATTTCTTCCATTTGCCTTTCTTTTAATTTGTAAAAATTTCTAAATATAATTACCTGTTTGTTCAAAAAGAAATCCAGGGAAATGCATAGTGTTTCTATAAATTATCCCTGGATTTTATAATTAATACACTGATTCCAAAATAACCGGATATTCATAAATATTATTTAAAAAGTTTCTTTAACCGACTCATTCCTTCTTCAATTTCCTCCATGGAAGTTGCATAGGATAACCTCAAATAACCTTCAGCTTCAAAAGCACTTCCAGGAACCACGGCAACTTCTGCCTTATTTAAAATATATTCAGCTAACTGAAGTGATTCTGTAATTTCTTTTCCATTAAAAGTAATACCGCTATTTAATAATTGAGTAATATCAGGAAAAGCATAAAATGCCCCTCTTGGCATATCACACTGGAATCCTTTTATTTCATTAAGGTGGTTAACAATAGCTTTTCTCCTCTTGTCGAATTCTCCTCGCATATATTCAATTGATCCTTGATCTCCGATCAGTGCTTCTACGCTGGCTTTTTGAGCTATTGAATTAGCATTTGAGGTACAATGACCCTGAAATTTTGACATTCCCGCAATAATCTCTTCAGGTGCTGCAGTATAACCGAGTCTCCACCCAGTCATAGCATAAGATTTTGAAACCCCGTTGATAAGAATTACTTTATTTTTAATCTCCTCTCCAAAAGAGGCCATGGAGATATGTTTGGCTTCATCATAAACCAATTTTTCATAGATTTCATCACTTATACAATATATATCTTCTTCTACCATGATTTTGGCAATTTTTTCCAATTCCTCTGGATCATAAACTGATCCGGTTGGATTATTCGGTGTATTCAACAATAAAACTTTTGTTTTATCACTAATATGGTTTTTTACTTGTTCTGCCGAGAGTTGAAACTGGTCCTCTTGATTGGTGGGAACAAAAACTGGTTTTGCCTGAGCTAATTTTATCTGTTCGGTATAGCTAACCCAGCAGGGTGTAGGTAATAACACCTCATCTCCGGGGTCACATAAAGCCATAAGTGCATTATAAAGACAATGTTTTGCACCATTTGATATGATAATTTCACTAACCTTGTAATTAACATCATTATCTCTTCTTAATTTTTCAATTACTGCTTTTTTCAGTTCCGGTATTCCTGAAGCGGTGGTATAATGGGTAAAACCACCTCTAATTGCTTTTATTGCTTCATCTTGAATATTAGTTGGCGTATCAAAATCAGGTTCTCCGGCTCCAAAGCTAATTACTTTTTTCCCTTCCGCCTTCATTTTTAAAACCTGAGCAGTAATAGCCAGGGTTTGAGAAGGACGAATGTTTTTTACACGTTCCGATAAACTCATAATATATTCTCCTTTCTACTTTGTATTTGATATAATTTATCTGAGCAAACTCTTATGAAACAAAGTCCAGCCAATCAAGATATTTTTTCTCCTTACCTTTAAATACATTAAATAATTTTTCTTGAATCTGTTTACTTATAGGACCTCTGTCTCCCGAACCAATTGTATAATTATCAATTTCTCGAACAGGTGTTAATTCTGCAGCAGAGCCAACAAAGAAAACTTCATCGGCTAAATACAATACATCTCGTGCAACCAATTCCTCTTTCACCTCAAAATTCATATCTTTGGCAATAGTCATTACTGTTTTTCGGGTAATCCCTTCCAATACTGAAGTTAAAGGAGGAGTAAAAACAACTCCATCTTTAACCCAAGAAATATTTTCA
>CAZPII010000222.1:0-3360 GCA_964586485.1 uncultured Atribacterota bacterium
AGAAGAACCCCCGGTACCAAATACACTGCTGATAGCCATTAACATGATAAAGAGCGGGAAAGCAACTGAAACAGCAGCCAGCTGATAAGGATCATTTAGTTTTCCTACAAAAAAGGTATCGGTCAGATTATACAGGACCTGTACCAGCATACCCATAATAGTGGGGATAGCCAGACTCATGATCGCGCGAAAGGGAGTTTCATCCCTTAATATTTTTATTCTTTTTTCATCCATCTATTTGTTCCTGACAGGTATCATTTTCTTGAAAGTGGTAAATAAATCAACTATTTAGCTGCTAAATAAATTGTAGAGGAGTTTTTTTATTTGTCAAGCGAATATATGGGGAATATAAAAGAGATTTTGGATTAGATAGAAAAATACCTGTTAATTTGTAAATACAAAAATTTTTATAAAAATTTAAGATTTTGTTTAAGCACTTTTTATATTTTACTACTATAATGTATAGATGAACTAAGTCAGAAATTTCATGTTTGATGAACGAATTTTGCTCTAGAAATTAAGGAGGAATGAAATGAAGAAAAAATATTTGATTTTTGGATGCAGCCTGCTGCTGGCAGTATGTATCGGAAGCAGCCCTATTGCAGCACAGGGAAATATTACCCTGGGGCTTTCCCGGATGATTGCCCTGGCTATTTCCAATAACCTGCAATTTAAAAAGGTCAGTTATCAGCTCGAGAATACCAAACTGGAAACCAAAAAAATGGAGACAGAAAATTTACTAAACAGCTCAAATATAGCAAGTTTGCAGCAAGAAATGGCTCTCCTGAATCAACAAAACCAATTTCAATCAGAAAAAGACCAGCTTCTGATTCGGGTTGTTGATGATTACTTTCGCCTCTTAATGGCCGAGAAAGAGATTGAAAGTAATCAGAAAAATGAAGAACTGGAAAAAATAATCCTGGAAGATATCGAAAAACAGGTGGCAGCCGGGTATAGTATTGACCTTGATTTGTTACAACAGGGAAACGAATATTATGATGCACTTTTTTCTTACCAGGAAAGCGAACTGAATTACCAGCAAATGCTTATTGAAATAAAAGACAGATTGGGTATTGAGCATGACCAGCCTGTTGATCTATCAGAGATGGAAGTACCTGAATTTCCGGAAATACGACTGGAAGATGCTATCAATAAAGCCAGGGAAAACAGTATCCCCTTACTAAGCCAGGAAGTCAACCTGGAAAAGGTGAAAAGAGAATTGGAAATAGCAAAAGCGAATGATTTATCTGAAATAGAATTTCTCAAATTGGAAAACAACCTGGGAATAGCCCAACTGGAAAAATCCTTGGCTGAACAGCAGCTTGACTATCAGGTAGAATCTCAATGGTTAAACTATAATCAGGCCAATCATGACATTGTTTTAAGTCAGAGAAGCCTAAATCAAATGAAGGAAAATGAAACAATGATTCGGCGACAGGTTCAGGCAGGATTAAGGAATGAAGAGGAAGCGCTTTCAGCTGCCATTGGTGTATTGGATGCTCAATCACGTCTCATCTCCTCTGTTCGGCAGGTTTATCAGGCATACCTGGAACTGCAGAGATTAATGGGAAGTTTAGATGAAGGAGACTTAAAATGAAAAACAACAAACACATCAGTACAAAGTATAATTTTCAGGTGATTATTTTAGCTTTTTGCTGTTTTTTCATTTTTTCTTTACCTGCCGGAGCGAATGAGATAAAGAAATTAAGTTTCAAAGAAGCGATTCAGTGGGGTATCGAAAAAAATCATGATTTACAGATGATTCGAAACAACATTAATGAGCTGGAAAGAAATTTAAAAATTCTGGATGCATCCGAATCTTTGCAGATCGATTTAAGTGTAAAACCCATCTGGCTTTTTGGTTATAAAGAAGGAGATATAGAAGAAGGGGATGTAATGCAAATGGCTGAAAAATCTTTTACGACTGCTGCTCAGGTCAATCTAAAATCTACCAAAAAACTTATCGGTGACATTAATCTAACTTCAGAATTTACCTGGGAAACAGAGGATATCAATCAGGAGGGAGATTTGGAGGAAATCCTCAGTCAAATCAATGCCAATCTAAAATTAGAAAAAAATATTTATCCGGGTAGCTGGTCTGAAAATGAAAAACAGGCCTATTCCATTAAAAATAATTTGCTGAAAAGATTAGAAGAATTAAGATGGGAAGAGATGGAAAAACAGATTGAATTTATCAGAGATTATTTAGATATTATCCGTCTGCAGGAACAGGTTGATATTGCCGGAGAACGCGTGAAATTGGCTGAAGAGGAATTATCCAGGGTAAGAAAAAAGATAGAATTGGAGGAAGGTGGATACCAGCAGGAAACAGAGGCTCAAATTGTGCTGGAAGAAGCTAAAAATCAATTATTTAATCAGGAAAAGAATCTTTCCCGGGCGAAAAAACAATTCTCACTTTTACTGAATCTACCTGAAGGTACAACGGTAGAGTTTGAAAGAAATGTTGATTTTATCGAGGGACTTTTCTCCCGAATGAATACCATAGAAATTGATCATGACAATCAGGCGAATTTAATTAATGAAATACTGGAAGAAAATTATCAGATTAAGAACAATCAATTGGAAAAGGATGAATTAATCAAGGAACTGGAATGGACCGAAGATGAGGGAAAACCGAAAGTGAATCTGGCCGGTGGTTATCAATTTCCGGCTAACTGGTTTGTGATGGTGGACTTTTCAATCAAATTAGCCGATGGTGGAGTGCAGGAGTTGAAAGAGGAGCAAAAACAGGATAATATCCGACAGAAGGAAAATAGTATAACTTATCTAAAAGAGCAATTAAAATTAGAAGCTGAACAATTATTGGATCAGGACCAGTATAACCAGCTTAATTGGGATACCCGGCTATTGGCTCTGGAAAAAGAACAAAGTAGGGCTGAGATTAGGGAAGAACAATATCAGCAAGGTGCAATCAGTGAGACTCAATGGAAGAGTGAAATCCTGACCTTGCAAGAAAAGGAAATAAATGTAAAGCTGGCTAAGGACGAATGGTTTGTGAACCGTCTGCAGTTAGCACATTTTATTGGCTCTTTACAGGAAGAACTTTGAGGTAATAAAGCATGAGAAGAAAGAAAAAAATATTTATCTGGCTGTTTATACTGGTATTAATCGGTGGCGGCATTTATCTGGGAAAAGACTATTTGCCCATTCCTATTATTGGCAATACTCCTAAATCAGGAGGAGAAGATAACCCTGCCCAGGAAATTGATCCGGATTCGGTTATAGAGGTAAACAGGGGAAGCATCAAAAAAACAGTATCCACCAGTGGTTACATCAAACCGGAAAATGAGGCCTATTTAAGTTTTGCTACTACCGGAACGACCGGTGGAACAGTAGAAA
>CAZPII010000223.1:0-3346 GCA_964586485.1 uncultured Atribacterota bacterium
TTATTTTCTTTTATGTTTATATTATTCCCTATTGTAGCATATTTTAGCAAGAAAATATATTTTTAGTTGTGTACATTAAGTGTAGCTTGAATGTAGTTTTCAGTTTATAGTTTTTTGTTAAAATACAGTAAATATCGCACCCGCAAAGTGGGTGGCTTTAAGAACCCCTAAAAGGGGGTTAATATTTCTAAGTAATATAACTATTTGGATTTCAGATGAAAAATGACCATATGGCTTATCTTGATATTTTTATGGTAAAACCTTTATTTAACCATTACCACTTTCTAAGAAGGTGGTTTTTTCATGGTTAAATAAAATCAAATCATTAAATACCAGTTTATGATATTCTCTCCCCAGAGGATAGATATAATGGTCCCCATGGCAATAAAAGGACCGAAAGGAACTATTTCACCTTTTCCCTTATTTTTTATTAAGATAACAATACCGATTAAAGAACCCAGAAAGAAACCAAGAAACAAAGAAAGCAAAGTTAGCTGCCATCCCAGGAAGGCACCAATCATAGCAGCTAATTTGACATCCCCTCCTCCCATGGATTCTTTTTTAAAGAGATAAGTTCCCGCAACTGCTATTAAGAGTAAACTTCCTCCTCCTGTCAGAATGCCCAACAGGGAATTTGCGGGTGATATATTTTTTAAGAAAAAACTGAATATAAAACCGACTGCGATAAAAGGGATAGACAAAACATCCGGAATAATTCTCTCTTTCAAGTCAATAAAACTGATAATGATTAGAACCGAACATAATACCATATAAATAAAAGTGATTGGTTGAAATCCATAAAATAAATATAATGTCAGGTACATTACTCCGGTTAAAAGTTCTACCAGGGGATATTTTATTGGTATTTTCTGACCACAATAACGGCATTTGCCCTGTAAAACGAGATAACTAATAATTGGAATATTGTCATAGTGTTGAATGGGTTTATGACATTGGGGACAATGTGAACCGGGGCGTATCAGTGATTCATTTCTAGGAATGCGGTAAATACAGACATTACTGAAACTGCCGATGATAAGACCGAACACAAATATAAAAATGCCTGTGATGATTTCGTTCATTGAATTTCCTTAGAAATTTATTGTTTGTTAATTAAAATCCTAATGATTTTTTAAGATTATCTCGAAATCCTTGAAAATCAGAAGAAGAAATTTTTCCTAATTTTCTTTCAATTATAATTATTTTAAGAGTTTGTATAATTCCAGTTGCTAGTGAGGGAAATTTCAGACCTGCTTTTTCCCATTCTTTTATTCTTGTATCACCTGGCAATATTCGCTCAACATTACTGGTAATTGCTGAAATAATAACTTCCTGTCTATTGCTATGATAATATTCATCACTAATGATTAAAGCAGGTCGTTTTTTAACATCTGTTCTCTCAGAGAAAATTACCTTAACCAGAACAACATCTCCCTGTTTATAATTCATTATAGGCCTCGTCCTGTTCATTATCCCATATTTCTTTTAGTGCAGGAGAAATCTGGTTAGTCATCGCTAATAATTGTTTTTCTTCAGACTCTCTTTCCAAACGTTCTCGAATACTGGTTAATACATATTCTCTTATTGAAATACCATTCAAGGTTGCAAATACCTTAATTCTCTGGTGCTCTTTAGAGTCTATATCAATACTAAGTCTATTTCTGTTTTGAACTGGATTCTTTTTACTATTCATATTTCTTCACCCCTAACATAATATATACAACATTTCATCATTTGTGTCAATGTGATATAAAAATCTTGGTAGTTCATTGTTTTCAGTTAAATCCTTTCCTCAGGGGAAATAAATCATTCGAGAATATGTGTATAAGATTGCTTCTTCTCTGTTCTCCACCAGTATTCATGTTATATTTAACAATATGGTATACTTTAATACTATTTATCCAATTATAAAAGCAATCAAGGTGGGCATTAGTAAAAGTATAATAACTAAACGGAATACATGAAAAATGCTAACTTTAATAGAATCTGCATTCATTTCTAATGCAGTAATAGTCATAAGGGTAACTCCTCCTGCGGCAGTTGCCAGCAGAGAAGTGGTAAGATCCCACCCAAAAATACGATGAATCAAAAAACCGATAAAAATGCCATTTGATACAATAACCATAGAAAATATTAAAATGGGAAATACAAGGGATTTAAGTGTTGCAACCATTTCCGGAGTAAATGTAGTGCCAAGATATGCCCCCAGACTAATTTGGGCACATATTATTAGCCAACGAGGCAATTCTTTTAAAGGAGCACCCATAATGCGGAATATACCAACTGTAAGCATTGCTCCCAACAAACCGCCTACCGGAAGTCCAAAATGTTTTGCTGTAAAACCACCGATTCCCCCAACTAATAAGCTAGCCAATATATTAATTATATTACCCTTATCGCTATACTTATCACTATTAGTAGCACTGGTAGTATGGTCCTCTTTATCTATTGCAGATAAATTTAGCGATATATTCCTGTTTTCTTCAATATGATTAAATTTTGAAACAATTACCGGCACACTTACGCTAACCGAAATCACTCTTACAAACTGGAAAAGGGCTACCACGGGAACACTTAAATTATATGTGATTGCAATTAATCCCATTTCATATAAACCTCCAGGGACAGAACCAAAAAGAGCTGAACCCAGCTCGATATTCGTAAACTTAGCTAGAAGTAATCCAATTATTAAGCTGAAACAAATCATCCAAACAGAAGACATCATTCCGGGTATGAAAAGAGACTTCATTGTAGACATTCTTTCTTTGCTGAATTTACAACCCAGCATGACACCTACTATTACTTGAAAAAAAGTACTGACATAAGCAGGCATCTCTGACCATCCGGCTCCCAGGCTAGTAACAAGGGCTACCATTGCAAGAGAACCGGTAACCGCTCCACCCGGGATATGCAAAAAGCTAAAAATACGGTAGCCTATATACCCTAAGAGAAAAATTAACAATAAAGTTAAGAGCATTTTTTTAATTGTACCTTTCAAGTATTTGTATTGCGTCGTGCGTCAGACTGTGTGAAAACTCACCTTTTTCTTGCCTAAGAAAACCTAATATGGTATAATAATAACATAACTAATAATACAAAAGAAAGCTAAAGGTAAATGCCATGTCCTATATCCAAGGTGAAGACCGAAACCAGAATATCCTCTTTCCCCAGAGTTTGGAGGAATGTATTGGTAAAGACAATCCGGTTCGGATTATCAATGAATATGTGACCCAGTTAGACTTACAGGCGCTTAAGTTTACCCATGCTAGCCAACAGGAAAAAGGCAGACCGCCCTATCATCCTGGGGATATGTTAAGAATATACCTGTACGGTTACCTCAACCATA
>CAZPII010000224.1:0-3340 GCA_964586485.1 uncultured Atribacterota bacterium
GTAGAAGACGAAATGCATAATGAATAGCCGAAGATCCTGATGCACAGGCTGTCACTACACTTTCACAAATACCTTTTAAACCATACTTAATTGCCACATTGGCTGATGCAATATTAGAAATAGCCATTGGGATAAAAAACGGAGAAACTTTTTTTGGTCCTTTTTTAATAATCTTGGCATTTTCTTTCTCTACAGTAGAAAAACCACCAATTCCTGTTCCGAGAATAACACCCCAGTCGTTTCCGGGATTATCTTCAAGCTCCAAACCGGAATCCTTAATCGCCTCATCTGAAGCTATCATGGCCATTTGGGTAAAACGGTCCATTCTTTTAGCTTCCTTAAACTCCAATATATCCTGTTTTTCAATATCTTTAACTTCTGCTGCAATTTTCACCTTAAAGTCAGAAGTGTCAAATGCCTTTATGAAATCAATTCCACAATGGCCTTTTTTAATATTTGAACAGAAACTGTCTATATTATTTCCGAGTGGTGTCATAGCACCCATTCCGGTAATCACGACTCTGTGTTTCACTTATTGTAACCCCCCTTATATCTCCATCCCACCGTCAATCCTGAAGACCTGTCCGGTGATATAATTTGCTTTATCTGAAACTAAGAAACAGACCATATTGGCTACCTCTTCAGGTAACCCGAATCTTCCCAGGGATATTCGAGACAGGATTTTTTCCTTTTGTTCATCTGATAGGCTATCCGTCATATCTGTTTTAATAAACCCGGGAGCAATAGCATTTACTGTAATATTCCTTGCCCCTAATTCCTTAGCAGCTGATTTAGTAAACCCGATAATGCCTGCCTTGGAAGCAGCATAGTTAGCCTGACCGGCATTCCCGGCAATTCCCACAACAGAAGATATATTTATAATCTTTCCATACCTGGCTTTCATCATTATTTTACCGGCATGTTTTGTGCAATAAAAAGTACCTGCTAAATTAGTAGCAATAACCCGGTTAAACTCTTCTTCTTTCATTCGTATTAATAGATTATCTCTTGCAATACCAGCGTTGTTAACCAGAATATCCAGACGGTCGAAATTTTCCAGAGAAGATTTAATTATTTTTTGAGCATCATCCGGGTCGCTGACATCCCCTTTGATCAGAACACAATTACCACCCTGATTAGCTATTTCCCGGGATAATTCTCGAGCTGCTGCTTCATTTTGATGGTAATTGATAATTAAATTAGCTCCCGATCCGGATAGGCACAAAGCAATTGCTTTTCCTATTCCTCTGGCTGCACCGGTTATCAATGCTGTTTGACCATTTAATATACCTGGCATGAATAACACTCCAATAATTTCAGGGTACTATTTAATGACTGAATGTCCTCTATATTACTTATAAAAAGATTCTTATCAATTTTCTTCAAAAACCCACTTAACACTTTTCCGGGACCGATTTCTATAAAAGTATCAACTCCATCCTCAATCATTTTAATAATAGATTTTGTCCAGAGAATGGGGTGCATTACTTGTTTTTTCAATAATTCCTTAATTATTTCCCTTTTGTCAATATAATCAGCAAGAACATTGCTGATAACAGGAACCTGGATTTCTCCTATTTCCACATGATTAAGCTCTTGAGCTAATCGTTCTGATGCCGGACGAAGCATGGAAGTATGAAATGGAGCGCTGACCTGCAAGGGAATAACTCGCTTTGCTCCTTCCTTTTTAGCAATCTCACCGGCTAAATCTACTGCTTTTACCTCTCCACCGATTACAACCTGCCCCGGATAATTATAATTTGCCGGTTCAACAATTCCTTCAGGACTAGCTTTTTGGCATATCGACTCTACAACATGGTCTTTCAAGCCTAAAATAGCTAACATCTTTCCTTTGCCAAAAGGTACTGCCTCCTGCATGAATCTACCTCTTTTTCTGACCAGCTGAACCGCGTTAGAAAAATCTAGCACTCCCGCACAAACTAAAGCAGAATATTCTCCTAAACTTAAACCGGCTGTAACATCAGGGTTAATCCCTTCTTTCTGCAAAATTGCCAAAGCAGCAATACTAGTAGTTAAAATTGCCGGTTGTGTATTTTCTGTTTTATTTAAATCCTCTAAATTCCCTTCAAAACAAAGCTTTTCAATATCTATATTTAAAACTTCATTTGCTATTTTATATACTTCCCGACAGTAAGAAAAGTTTTTATAGAGTTCTTTGCCCATTCCAACATATTGAGAACCCTGTCCGGAAAATAAAAAAGCAGTTTTTCCCATTATTATTTACCTCTTGTATCTATTTTTTATAATTATTATCGTTGATCTCTCTGAACTTTTGATTAATCAATTTTTCGGCTTGACTAAATATCCCCTCAATAATTTCCAGACAACTTTGCTCTTTTTGTATTAAACCGGAAATTTGACCGGCCATAATAGACCCCATTTTCATGTCTCCATCTCGGGCAGCTCGACAAAGAGAACCTTTGCCTAGCTCTTCATATTCTTCTAAAGCGGAATTTCGTTTTTCCATCTGTTGAAATTCTCGCGCCAGCTGATTCTTAATGACTCTGACCGGGTGCCCTGTCGCTCTACCGGTCACAATAGTACTGGTATCTTTTGACTGTAAGATCTTTTCTTTATATGTACGGGCTACATTGCATTCATGGGCAACAAGAAAACGGGTACCGGCTTGGACGCCCGAAGCTCCCAGCATTATAGCAGCAGCCAAACCACGTCCGTCTCCTATTCCTCCAGCAGCAATAACCGGAATATGAACCGCATCAACTACCTGTGGGATAAGTGTCATAGTCGTTAATTCACCAATATGGCCTCCAGCTTCACCACCTTCGGCAATCACTGCATCTACACCCATTTTCTCCATTCTTCGGGCAATTGATACAGATGGAACAACCGGCAATACCTTTATCCCTCTTTTCTTCCAGGAAGATATATATTTACCGGGACTACCTGCTCCTGTTATAATCACTTCAACCCCTTCTTCTATTGCCACCTTGCCGATATCTTCCGATTTGGGATTTAATAGCATAATATTAAGTGCAAAAGGTTTTTTAGTTAAAGACTTGGTTTTTCTGATTTCCTCTCTTACCCATTCTTCCGGGGCATATCCTGCAGCAACTACGCCTAATCCACCGGCATTCGATACAGCAGAAGCCAGTTCAGCGTCTGCAATCCAGGCCATACCGCCCTGAATCAGCGGATACTCAATATTTAAAAGTTTATTGACATCTGTATGTATCATTTATAATCTCCTTAAAGCGTCCAATTTAAAAGAATTGAGCCCCATGTTAGCCCACCGCCAAAACCCACCATAATAATTCTATCACCATTTTTAATCATATTTTTTTTAACCATTTCATCTAAT
>CAZPII010000225.1:0-3337 GCA_964586485.1 uncultured Atribacterota bacterium
AACATCTCTTTTTTTCTTTGTCTATAAAAACTGACATAAAAACTAGATGGTTTTATTCAAAATTCATTCAATCAATAATATATTTTTTCTTTACATTTACCAATTTGTAAAAAATTCACGGAAATACTAAAAAGGAATATCCTCTTCAGCCGAGTCCTCGTTACCATTGCTATCTTTATTTTCCTGATTTTCCTTTATAGCAGAATTATCCTGAAATTGGTTTTTATCGTTATACTCATTTTCTGAACCTCTATCCATATCCTTTATATAGTCTAAAAATTGTACGCTACGTGCAGTAATTTCATAGGTTACCCTCTTGTTACCTTCCCTGTCTTGCCAATTATTAGACCTCAACTCACCGTTAATAGCTACTCTTCTTCCTTTTTTTAAAAATTGCGAACAGTGTTCAGCCTGTCTCCCCCACGCTGAAATATTAATGAATAGAGTATCTTCCACATTGTTTCCTTCCTGGTTTTTATAGCTTCGGTTAACAGCAAGACCGAATTTACATACAGCCCTACCGGAGGGTGTGTACCTTAACTCAGGGTCCCTAGTCAGGCGGCCAATTCCCACAAAACAGTTCAAATCTCCAAAAGATGCCATATAAATACCTCCATCAAAAAAATATAAATTCAGACAAATAGAATTTAAATTATATTTTATTATATGCTTTGTTATATACTTTAATGTACCACTATATTTATTAATTTACCGGGCACATATATCATCTTATCAATTTTTCTACCATTAATCCACTTTTTCACTTTAGGTAATTCCAAAACTTTTTTCTTGATATCTTCTTCTGTAACATCAGAAGATAATATAGTTTGTTCCCGTAACTTTCCATTAATCTGTACAACAATAACCATTTCCTCCTCTTTAAGTGCATCGGAATCATAATGTGGCCATGATTCTAAATACAAACTTCCTTTGTGACCAATTTCATGCCATAACTCTTCGCAAAAATGAGGCGTAATAGGATTAAGCAACTTAATTGTATTTTCAATTGCTTCTTTTATTGCTAATTTGTCCTGGACGTTCATCTGAAGCGGTTTTAGGTTATAACTATATAGTTCATTAACCAATTCCATTATTGCACTAATTGCGGTATTAAAATGAAATCTTTCCTCAATGTCCTCAGTCACCTTCTTGATAGTTTGGTTGGTTTTCCTTTGTAAAGCTTTGGCTTGGTTGTTTACTATAGTAACATCCTTATTGACAAACTCTTTTTCTGCTAAAAATAATTCCCGGTATTGTCTTACAAGCCGCCATACACGATTAAGGAAACGTGAAGCTCCTTCAATTCCCTTGTCACTCCACTCCATATCAACTTCAGGAGGACTGGCAAACAGTATCATTAGCCGAGTAGCATCAACGCCGTATTGTTCAAAGATATATCCCGGTGTAACCACATTTCCCTTTGATTTTGACATTGCTGCTCCATCTTTACACACCATTCCCTGGGTAAAAAGACGTTTAAATGGTTCTTTAAAATGAAGGTACCCCATATCATGTAAAGCTTTGACAAAAAATCGTGAATAAAGTAGGTGCAAAATAGCGTGTTCTACTCCTCCGATATATTGATCTACAGGCATCCAGTAATGTAATTCCTCCTCATCAAAAGGTCTGTTTTCCAGGTGCGGTGAGCAAAAACGCAGGTAATACCAGGAAGAACAAACAAAAGTATCCATGGTATCAGTTTCTCTTTTAGCTTGACTTCCACATTGGGGGCATGTTGTATATAAAAATGATTCACTTGATAATAAAGGAGATAATCCAGTAGGCTTAAAATCAACATCCTCCGGTAATAAAACCGGCAAATCTTTTTCCTGTACCGCCACAACACCACATTGTGGACAATAAAGAATCGGAATAGGTGCACCCCAGTAACGTTGTCTGGAAATAAGCCAATCTCTTAACCGGTAATTAATCTCTTTTTTACCAATTTTATTTTCTTCTAAATAATCCGTTATAATTTTTTTCGCTTTCATACTCGGAAGGCCGTTAAATTGACCGGAATTCACCATCATTCCATTTTCCGAATAAGCATCATCAAGTGTTTCTTCTGATAAGTTGCCATTTTTTGGCTGTACAACTACTCTTATCGGAAGATTGTATTTCCTGGCAAATTCCAAATCACGTTGATCATGAGCAGGCACCGCCATAATCATTCCAGTTCCGTATTCCATCAGAACATAATTTGCAACCCAAATAGGAATTTTCTCCTGATTAAGGGGATTTATAGCATATCTTCCTGTAAAACAACCTTTCTTTTCGGTAGTTGCCAGATCTTTCTCAGATATATTTTGTTTGCTAATCTCCTCTTTGAATTCTTTAACCCGCTCCTCATAAGGAGTATTTTTGGTGAGTCCTTCTACCATGGGATGTTCAGGAGAAAGAACAAAAAAGGTAACTCCAAAAAGTGTATCCGGACGAGTGGTGAAAACAGACATAGTTTCATCACTTCCTAAAATATTAAACTTTACCTTAGCCCCTTCACTGCGACCTATCCAATTCTTTTGCATAGTCAGGACACGTTCGGGCCATTCCTCAAGAATACCCATATCATCCAAAAGTTGTTGTGCATAATCGGTAATCTTAAAAAACCACTGTGACAACTCTTTCTTCTTAATTTCTGCCCCGCATCGTTCACATTCGCCATTAACGACCTGTTCATTAGCAAGAACTGTTGCACAGGATGGACACCAATTAACTACCGCTTTCTTCTTGTAAGCTAGTTTATTATTAAAAAGCTGCAGGAACATCCATTGTGTCCATTTATAATATTGAGGGCTACAGGTTGAAATTTCTCTATTCCAATCATAGGTTATTCCCATCGATTGGAGTGTATTTTTCATTTTTTGTATATTATTACTTGTCCAAATGGCTGGATGAATTTTATTTTTGATAGCAGCATTTTCCGCTGGCAGGCCAAAGGAGTCCCATCCCATTGGGTGTAATACATTAAAACCACGACTATGTTTATAGCGAGCAACAACATCACCAATAACATAATTTTTTACATGTCCCATATGCGGTTCACCTGAAGGATATGGAAACATTTCCAATACATAATATTCTTTTTTGCTTTTATTTACACTGCTTTCAAAATATTTTTTATTATACCAGTACTCTTGCCACTTTCTTTCCACTTCTTTAAAATCGTATCTTTCTTTCATTTTGACATTTCTCCCATAAAAATAGAAAAACCCGCCACCTGCAATTTTTTTTATTACAAGGGACGAGATTTCCCGTGGTACCACCCTTTTTCAGTAGATATAAATGGTGGAGCTGGCGGGAATCGAACCCGCGACCTCCTCCACGCCAAGGAGGCACT
>CAZPII010000226.1:0-3329 GCA_964586485.1 uncultured Atribacterota bacterium
TTGTTTTGTCCTGTTTTATGTAATAAAAGGTGAAGTACTATTAAGGAAAAATGATAAATCTGCAAAACTTAAGGAGAATCATGTTTTTATAACTGAGCCCGCTCTCTTATCTATGCAAACAGATTCAGGAGCGAGGCTGATGGGTATCCAGATTAAAACCAGAGAAACTGAGGGCTAATAAAACTATGGTTACTATTATTACTATCTATAGCATTTTGGCAGTTTGTTTGCTATTGTCCTTCTGGAAAAGCAAGCAAAAGACCTTTAAAGCTTTTAAAATAGCAACAAAAGGATTCCTGAAAACAGCACCAAGCCTATTAATGATACTAGGAATTGTCGGTTTAATCTTGGGAATTTTGACTCCCGAAATCATTTCCAGACTTATTGGAGCTGAAGCAGGATTTTTTGCTACCGGAATTGCTGCAATAATAGGCACAATTACCTTGATTCCATCTCTGATTGCCTTCCCACTGGCGGGCTCTCTGTTACGTTCCGGGGCAACCATTATGACTATCTCTGCATTCATCACCACCCTGGTAATGGTAGGAGTGGTGACAGCACCTATGGAGATAAAGTCTCTAGGGAAAAAATTCACTTTGCTGCGTAACGGTTTGAGCTTTATAGGGGCCTTAGTTATTGCGATTATCATGGGGGGAATTTTACAATGAATATCATAAAAAAATTCAAAGCACCTATTATCATTGCAATAATATACCTTCTATTAGCAGTTTGGCTTACTGATACCGCTGAAAGGTCTCTGTTAGTCACTATTGATTATGCCAGGGAAATGGTCTTTATTATGCCTCCGGTCTTTATTTTAATGGGTTTATTAGAAGTCTGGGTTCCGAAGGATAAAATCCAAAAATGGCTGGGTAGAAGTTCTGGCATAAGAGGTGCCGCACTTTCCTTTCTCATGGGAACACTGCCGACAGGACCTTTGTATGTTGCTTTTCCTATGACTGCAACACTGCTGAAAAAAGGAGCTCGTATATCCAATATGATTATTTTTCTTGGTTCCTGGGCTACCCTGAAGATTCCACAACTTTTGGTAGAAATAAAATTTCTGGGAGGGGCTTTTACTTCTCTCCGTTTTGTCTTAACATTTATGGTTATTATTATTATCGGTATAATTATGGAAATATTATTTAAAAAAGACCTTCAGAATTAAGTTTAGCCAGAAGAAGATCGCGATCTTCTTCTGGCTAAACTTAAAGTAATGATATTTAACCAACTTCCTTTAGTAATTATTAATTATTCTCTTTGAAATAACCTTGCCCAACCTTTTAATTCCTTCCTCAATATCTCCTTCATTAGGATAACAGAAAGAAAGCCGCAAGGTATTTTTACCTTTACCGTTGGCATAGAAAGATGATCCGCTGACATAGGCTACTTTTTCATTAATCGCCTCTGTAAGCATTTCATCTGTATCGATATATTCAGGAAGGGTTACAAATACAAAAAAACCTCCTTCCGGTTTAGTCCAGAAAGCTTCCTTAGGAAAATATTTATTTAAAGATTGCAACATAATATCCCGCTTCTTCCTGTAAATTGATACATTTGATTGAATATTTGCATCAATATTACCTTGCCAGCAATATTCAGAAGCTATTAATTGATTCAATATAGGTGTACATAAATCGGTAGCTTGTTTCAAAATAGTAATCTTTTCGATAATCTCTTTATTACCTGATATCCAGGCCAATCTCAGGCCGGGGCACAGTATCTTAGAAAAAGTACCTAAATTTAGAACTCTTCCTTCAAAATCAAGAGAAAAGATTGAAGGAAGTGGTTCACCTTCAAAACGAAGTTTATCATAAGGATTGTCTTCTAAAATAAAGAGGTTGTATTTTCGGGCAATCCTGAGAAGTTCTTCCCTGCGGTCCAAAGACATGGTGACTCCAGCGGGATTTTGAAAATTAGATATTGTATAAATAAATTTTGTTTTTTTATTACTATTTTTAAGGTTTTCCAGAGTTTCTTCCAAAAGATTAGTTTTTATGCCCTCTTCATCCATGGGAATCCCGACCATCTCTGCCCCATAACTTCTAAAAACATTCAAGGCAGCCAGATAACTGGGTAATTCTACTATAACAATATCTCCCGGATCCAACAATGCTTTGCTCACTAAATCCAACCCCTGCTGAGAACCGGAAGTTATAACTATATTATCCACCTGATATTTTTTGCTTTCCAAATTTAACCACTGAAACAAAAACTCTCTTAACTTCAGCAGACCTTCCGTGCTACTGTATTGCAATGCACGGGCACTATCCCTGGTTAAAATTTGTGTACATATTTCTTTTAATTCTTCTACAGGAAATGTTGCCGGATCCGGCATTCCGCCGGCTAAAGATATTACATTTGAGCTCTGAATAATCTTTAGAATTTCTCTAATTGATGAGGCTTTAATCTGAGTAGCTAATTTTGAAAACAGCTTTTCACTTTTAATTGTTGACATCTTTTTCTCCTTTCATTTAGCTGTCAGGGGACGGTCCTTTGACAGCTTTTCTTTGGTATATTCTCATTCGGAAATCAAGTTAACACAAATGATTTTCCAAGCTGAAAAGCTTTCTGTAGAAGCTCTTCCCTCTTTCTGGCACCTTCCCCATAATCTGATTTTGTAACAACCAGGCTATCTACCAGTTCAACATTGGCAAAATATTTAGCCCAGATTTTTATAGAGGGCATTACCTGCTCTGGGCTTTTTGATATATTCGCTATCCAGAAAAATAAACCCTTTTTTCTTTTCTTTAATCTTGATTTAAAAGCCAGTTTACCATCGGAAAGTATACTCATATTTGCCAGACAATTTGAACGATCAATAATCAGTTTTAATTGTGCACTCATGGTGCCAAAGTATGCAGGAGTTCCGATAATTAATCCATCGGCATTTTCCAGAACATCATATATTTTATCCATACCATCTCGAAAAAAACAGTAATCAGGTGCCGGAAATTTTTTACAGGCCTGACAGGGCATAATTTCCAGATCATTAAGATAAATTTTCTCAATTTCTGCTCCAACAGAACGTGCCCCTTCCAGTGCTTTAGTTACCAGGGTATCTGTGTTCATCCCTTTTCTGGGACTACCAATAATTCCTACAATCTTTAAAACCATGCCTTGTACACTCCTTATAATGATATAGTTTTTCCTTTTTGAAGTAAAACCACGTTTTCAATATGACTTGTCTGAGGAAACATGTCAATTGGCTGAATGTTGACAACATGATAACCACCAATAACAAATTGTTTCAGGTCTCTGGCTAAAGTTCCAGTATTACAGGAAACATAAACAACTGTTTTTGGAGAAGATAAAGTTATAGCACTGAT
>CAZPII010000227.1:0-3316 GCA_964586485.1 uncultured Atribacterota bacterium
CTCAAAAAAGCCAAAGACCTGAACAAAGATCAATCCTACTTCCTCTATTCTCTAACACAGGGGCAGCTTAGGCATACTCTATTTCCTCTTGGCGATTATACTAAAGAAGAAGTAAGAAAAATGGCACGAGAATTAGGGCTTGATATTAATAATAAACCAGATAGTCAGGATTTTATCACTGGTGATTATTCTTTACTCTTTAATAAAGTAACACGATCTGGGCCTATTTTTAATAAGCAAGCTAAGGTTTTAGGTAGACACAAGGGAATTCCCTTTTACACTATAGGCCAGCGTAAAGGTTTGAGAATATCAAACAGGGAGCGGTTATATGTAACTGCTATTGACACAGAAAGGAACTCCATTATGGTTGGCCCAAAAGAAGATTTACTGGGAGACAAACTTATAGCTTCTAATTTAAACTGGATAACTATAGAGAAATTAGATAAACCTATTAAAGTAAAAGCAAAGATAAGATACCACCATAAGGAAGCTGAAGTAGAAGTAATTCCTTTGGATAAAGAGAAAACTTATGTAAAATTTAGAGAACCACAAATGGCAATTACTCCAGGACAAGCGATAGTTTTTTATGATGGAGATATAGTAGTTGGTGGTGGAGTGATAGAAAAAGGATATAACAATGAAAGAAAAACTTAAACATTTGAGAGCCAAATAATGATTTAATGGATGAGGTATTATGACTAAAGCAATAGGTTTATTATCCGGTGGCTTGGACAGTACATTAGCGGTGAGGTTAATGATAAATCAAGGCATTAAAGTAACAGCTTTGAATTTTAACACACCTTTTTGTACCTGTACCAGAAAGGGTTGTGTGCATGAAGCAAACAGAATAGCGAAAAATTTTGATATTTCAATAAAAGTAGTTGCTGCTGGTGCCGAGTATATCCAAATGGTAAAAAACCCAAAGCATGGATATGGAAAGAATATAAATCCCTGCATAGATTGCAGGATATTCATGCTGAAAAAAGCAAAGGAATATATGGAAGAAATAGACGCATCTTTTTTATTCACCGGAGAAGTTTTAGGTCAACGCCCGATGTCCCAACGGAGGGAGGCAATGACAATTATAGAGAAAGAAGCAGGTCTGGAAGGTTTAATTCTGAGGCCACTCTCCGCTCAATTCCTGAAGCCAACGATTCCAGAAAGAGAAGGATTAGTAAGTAGGAAAAGAATGCTCAACATTAGGGGGCGCTGGAGAAAGCCCCAGATGAAGTTATCAGAGAAATTCGGCATAGTAGATTATCAATGCCCGGCCGGTGGTTGTAGACTAACCAACCCGCAATTTGCGAAGAGAGTGAAAGAAGCGTTTGAGCACGATGAAGATAGTATTCAAGATATAAATCTTCTAAAATATGGAAGACATTTTAGGTTACCCAGTGGTGTAAAGGCAATAGTTGGTAGAAATGAGGAAGAAAATTCCATAATATCCAGGTTAACTGGAGAAAGAGATTTGTTGATAGAAGCAGTAGGCTTTGGAAGCCCGATAACTCTTCTAAAGAACAGCTGTGATGAAAGAGATATTAAAATAGCTGCATCGGTTTGTGTCAGGTACAGTAATTATAAAGGAAAAGCGGAAGTAAGGGTAGGTTGCAGAGAAAGGTGGGAAAAAACTCTTTTTGTTGAACCGATTAAAGAAGAGTTTAAAAAATATCTGATCCTGGAGGGGTAATGAAACTTTCTACCAGGGGGCGTTATGCCCCTAGAGCAATGTTAGAGTTGGCACTGAATTATGGAAAAGGACCTCTATCACTGAAGAATATAGCCAGAAAACAAGAAATTTCAGAAAGATATCTTGGACACATTATGAATGCCCTCCTGTCTGCAGGATTAGTACAGAGCACGCGGGGATCACATGGAGGATTCAGTTTAGCAAAATTACCTGAAGAAATTAAATTGAGCCAAATCATTCAGGTCGTGGAAGGTTCAATTTCCCTAGTGGCTTGTGTTGATGATTCAAAACTATGTAATCGGGTTGATTCATGCGTTACTTATGAGATTTGGAAAAAAGCAAAAAATGTAATATTAGAAGTCTTTGATTCAGTAACCTTGGAAGATATGGTTAAAATACAAAAGAAGAAATCTTCTAAGCAAAAAGATCGAATGTACTACATTTGATTTGAAGTCTGGTAAATAAAAAGAAAGAGGAGATAATAAAATGACTAAAATTGCCAATGATGTAACGGAATTAGTTGGAAATACTCCCTTAGTGAAGTTGAATAAATTAGCTAAAGATGTGGAGGCAGAAATTGTTGGAAAGCTTGAATTTTTTAATCCCTGTGGAAGCGTAAAAGACCGGATTGGATTTAGTATGATTACAGCTGCAGAGAAACAAGGTCTTCTAAAAAAGGATTTTGTAGTTATTGAACCAACTAGTGGAAATACGGGTATTGCCCTGGCCTTTGTCTGTGCAGTTAAGGGATATAGATTGGTTCTTACAATGCCTGACACAATGAGTATTGAGCGTAGAAAAATGCTTGAGGCATTTGGCGCTGAAATAGTTTTAACTCCGGGTAGTGAAGGAATGAAAGGAGCAATTAAAAAGGCAGAAGAAATTGTGAAAAACAATTGCAGAGCATTTATGCCTCAACAATTCCAAAATCCGGCTAATCCCGAGATTCATCGGGAAACCACAGCCTTAGAAATCTGGAAAGATACAGATGGTAAAGTGGATATTCTTATTTCCGGAGTAGGAACTGGTGGGACAATTACAGGTATAGCTGAATTGATAAAAAAGAGAAAGCCATCATTTAAAGCCATTGCGGTTGAACCTGCCAACTCTCCTGTTCTTTCCGGTGGAGAACCTGGTTCACATAAGATTCAAGGAATTGGTGCAGGGTTTATACCAGACGTTTTAAACAGGGATATTATCGATGAAATAATCAAAGTAACTAATGAGGAAGCCATAATTTGTGCCAGGAGACTTGCTAAAGAAGAGGGGATATTTGCGGGTATTTCTTCAGGTGCAGCATTCTGGGCAGCAATCAAGGTAGCCAAGCGGAAAGAAAACAAGAATAAACTTATTGTGATAATTCTTCCTGATTTAGGAGATCGCTATCTTTCTACTGAACTTTTTCAATAATTACAATTATACCAAATACAGATATATTTTCATGTGAAATTTATATGTGTGTTAATTGGGGTTATAACCCCCTGAAACCCTTTTCAATAACCCATATTAAAACATTATGGAATTTTAAGATAAGGAGAAATTAAAATGGCTAAAACAATAACCGAAATTAATGAGAAAATAGCAAAGGGAGATGCAGTTGTAGTAACAGCAGAAGAGATAACTAATATT
>CAZPII010000228.1:0-3297 GCA_964586485.1 uncultured Atribacterota bacterium
AAAATGGATCACATTATTGCCAAAGCCCAGGAAATTGCCGATAAAGAGAATATTACAGGGAAACTACTTACCCCCTTTTTACTCAATAAAGTTAAGGAATTAACTGACGGTAAAAGTTTAAAAGCCAATATTGAACTACTAAAACATAATGCCACTATAGCTGCTAGAATTGCTCTTGCCTATCAGGAACTAATTTCTTCCTCTGCCAAATTATAGTAATTGTTTTGGTTTCAGAAATTTTAAATTTCAGTATCCAAATATATTAATTCTATTATCATTATTATACTTAAATAGTTAAAAAGTATTATTAATAATTTTTTCTTTAATATGCAAATGTGCTTTTTTGCGTTTGTAATTTACTAATTGCTGGGATAGGTTTAACAATTTTCCTATTTCTGAATCTTTGTATCCCCACCAGTAATAGAGTAAAAGAATCTGTTTTTCCTGAGCATTAAGTTGATTGATTAACTGCTGAATATCTATACTTCTTATATAATTTTCGATTGTATTTTCTAACATAGCTATTTCCTTTCGAAAAGTTTTTTGTTTTTAGTTCTTGGGTTTTGTTTTACAATTGTATAAGGTATATGTTCTGCACATCTTTCTCCAATATCCCCACAATCCCCACTTGATTCTTTTCTTCATATATCCGGCAAAAGTGATTGGCACTATTTCTTGATATTGATAAATACCAAGAATAAAAATCAAAGCAGCTTGTTGATAGGCGTCTTCATACTCCAATCCCATATGATGAAAATAGCTGGCTTGACTTTTCAGCAATGGATTAAATTGTTGTAGTAATTGCGTCATTGCTTTTTTGTTATTCTCTTGAGCATTCTGAATCAATCTGTTAAGGTTATTCATAACTTCCTCCCATATTAATAATTATTTGTTTAGTTTGTTTATTACTTGAACAGGTATTATGGTAGACAATTATTTATTTTTTGTAGTCGAAATTCAGTAAAAATTAAGACAATTTTTACCCTAAATTTAGTCAACAAATGAAATAAAAATACGAGTAAGGCGCGATAAAGAAATAAGATAAAACAAAACAGCAAACCATCTTGAAAAAAAAATGATTAGGGGGTAACATTAATAATTACAGAGATGAAGCTGATTTATACCTTATATTCTGATATGATAATTTTCTTTAGTTGAGGGAAAAATGAAGAAATTTATTACTATTTATCTCATTTTAATTTTAACTTTTTTACAGCTTTTAACTTTTTCTGTTATCTCACAGAAAGAAGAAGATATTTACACCAGACGGCGTCAAAACATGGTAAACAATCAATTGATTGCCCGAGATATCACCGACCAACTGGTATTAGATGCCATGGGTAAAGTTCCGAGGCATAAATTTGTGGATGAGCGGATTAAAGATAAGGCTTATAATGACTCTCCTCTGGGGATTGGTGAAGGGCAGACCATTTCCCAACCCTATATAGTTGCTTTAATGACTCAATTGCTGGAATTGTCCGGTGAGGAGAAAGTTCTGGAAATTGGTACAGGATCCGGTTATCAGGCAGCAATCCTGGCAGAGATAGTTGATGAGGTTTATACTATCGAAATCTATGAATCCCTGTCTCTAGAGGCAGAAGAGTTATTGGACAATTTGGGATATAATAATATTCATTGCAAGATCGGAGACGGATATTATGGCTGGGAAGAAGAAGCTCCTTTTGATGTCATTATAGTAACCTGTGCGGCGGACCATATACCGCCACCTTTATTAGAACAGCTTCATCCGGAGCACGGTCGAATGGTTATTCCGGTAGGAGGAGTATGGATGGTGCAGACATTAATGAAGGTCTATCTGGATGAAGGAAAGAGAGTTTCCGAGGGCATTACCGGTGTGCGCTTTGTTCCCATGCTCAGGCAAGTTGACTAGGCTTTTTTACTATGTTCGCTTGTATTACTATAAAGCAAAAATTAAAGAAAAGTTGGTATAAAAATGAGTAAAAAGAAAAAATTTGGCATACCATATGCACTCTATTTTTATGAATATTACCCACTCTGGAAGGATTTTTTGACTCGCCTGGGAGCGGAAGTTATTCTATCAGAGCCGACCAATAAGAAAATCCTTGATCTGGGGATTCGTTCTGCCTTAAGTGAAGTTTGTTTGCCAGTGAAGATTTTTTACGGGCATACTTTGAGTTTATCCGAAGAAGTAGATTATCTTTTGATTCCCAGAATGGTTTGTATAGAAAAAGGTGCCTTCTTTTGCCCTAAAATGATTGGACTGCCGGATATGGTAAAAAACTCTTTATCTTCATTATGCCCTCTGGTAAGTCCCGTTATTGATGTTCGCCAACCCTATGGGACCTGGAAAAATAGTCTGATGCAGGTGGGGCAATTGATAACCGATAATTCTGCTGATATTTCCAGGGCTTTTTCAGCTTCCTGGGAAAAATTTCAAAAAAGCTATCTATCCAATCTTTTAAACCCGAATGTTCTTCAAGCGGATACTTCTCAAAAGAACAATCAGGATGTTCCCAAACATGATGACGAGATACCCATTAACATTGCAGTACTGGGACATGATTATCTTATCAATGATCCTTATATTAATATGGATTTAATACGTAAATTAAAAAAGATGAATGTCAATGTCCTGACACCGGAAATGGTTCATCCTAAAATCATCAGAAAACAATTGAAAAAATTATATAAGCCTATTTTTTGGAGCCTTTCCAGGAGGGTAGTAGGTGCAGGTTTTTATTATTTTGAGAAAAAAGTAGCAGGGATTATTCATCTGACATCTTTTGAATGCGGTGAAGATTCTATGGTAGGTGAATTGATTCATCATCAAAGCAAGGAATATCCCGAGGTTGCTTATACTGAGTTTGTCTTTGATGAGCACTCGGGAGAAGCAGGTATTAATACTCGTATCGAGGCATTTCTTGATATGATCAGGAGGAAAAAGAGATATGAAATTGGCTTTGCCGCGACTCGGTAATATTGAAGTAGTTAACCATACTTTAATTACAGATATGGACCATGAACTTATTGAGGCTCCTCCCAATAGCAAGAAAACAATGGATTTGGGAGTCAAATATTCACCGGAATATTGCTGTTTACCGTTAAAGATTGCCCTTGGCAATATGATAGAGGCTATAGATCTAGGAGCAGAAGGACTTATAATGGCTGGAGGATGGGGACCATGCCGTTTCGGTTACTATGCTCAGGTCCAAAGAGATGTACTGCTGGATTTAGACTATAACTTTAGAATGTTGATTTTCGAACTTCCCAGAAAAGAGGGTCTGAAAACATTATGGGAAAATATTAACATTTTAC
>CAZPII010000229.1:0-3279 GCA_964586485.1 uncultured Atribacterota bacterium
CTCCCGGATCAAGGTCGATCTGCGAACCCAGGATATTGATGTTTTTGAGTATGGCCCGGGAACTGACTATCAGGCGCTGATGTATCTCAAATCCAGATTCATGGCTGCTGGTCAGGAAGGGAACGAGCAGCAGGTCGCTTTTGATCAATGGCTTACTGGGGTGGGTTGCTTTGATTTTTCTCCTCAGTTGCAGATATTCTGGTCTGGTATTTGTAGTTCAAGCAGCAGAATATGTACTGTAGGTGTTGAACTGGCGATATTTTCTCTGCCGATATGCTATATGTGCAACTTATAGTTAAAGATTATAGTATGTTAAATAAATATTGTCATGACATTATCGGCTAGTTGCGTAGCATCATGACTTAATAAAATCCCAATAATTTTGGTAAGTATAATGATAAATTTGGAAAAAATATCAAAAGCATTATGACAATAAAATCTAAAACTAAAAAAGGTATAATTTGTATGGCAATTGTTTCGAACTTGACATTTCCAACCGCACAGGCAGCAAATAAACATATGCCTAAGGGTGGAGTGATTAATCCGATGTTTAATGATATGATCATCAGTGTACCAAAATGGAGTGGGTGAATACCCATTGAGGTCATCATAGGAGCAAGAATCGGCGCTAAAATGATACAAGCTGGACCATTGTCCAGCCAAGTTCCAACGAAAATCATTAATAACATGACAAGAATGAATATGATATGTGTATTTTCAGTAAGAGAAAGAAAAAATTCGGTCATGAGCAAAGGTAGACCAATTAATGCAATTATCCATCCCAGAATGCCAGCTACTCCTATAATGAATAATAAAATTGCAGATATCCGAACCGTATAATGAGTAACACTAAATATATCTTTCAAAGACATGCTTCTATAAATAAATACACCTAATATAAGTGCATATAGAACAGCAATGGCTGCAGCTTCTGTTGGTGTGAAGACACCACCCAATATACCTCCCAAAATAATAAAAGGTGTGATTAAGGCTAAGATTGAGTCCTTAAAGCTTACAGCAAATTCCTTAAAAGACAATTTTAGTTCAAATTTCGGAAAATCATAATATCTTGATATAATCATTACATAAATAGATTGTGAAATACCTAATATTAATCCTGGGACAATAGTGGCTGCAAAGAGACCTCCAACTGAAACCTGAGTAACTGCTGCATACATAACGATAATTATGCTAGGCGGGATTGTAGGACCTATAATTGAAGAAGCTGCGGTCAAAGTAGCAGAAAAACTCCTCGTGTATCCTTGTTTTTCCATTGCAGGGATAAAAACGGAACCTAGAGCGCTAACATCGGAAACAGCAGCTCCGGTGATTCCTGCAAACAAGATACTTGTAAATATGTTGGCTTGGGCTAGACCTCCTCGAAATCTGCCAACTATGTTGTTGACAAACTTAATTATATTATCTGTGATTCCTGTTTTGTTCATTATTTCACCGGCTAAGATGAAAAAAGGGATGGCCATCAGTACAAAAGCATTCATTTCAGAATATATTTTTGCAGGAACCATTTGTAAGGGTTGACCTGAAAAAATGAGAAAGAGGACTGAGACAACTCCAAGAACAATAGCAACTGGCATACCTAAAAGCAGAAGAATTACCAATAAAATAAACATAAGAGATGCAAGAGTAAGCATTATATTTCCTTTAGAAGCAATACAGAATTTATATTATGGATGAAAACAATAATGAATCATTTTTTTAAAAATGTATTATAAATATGATTGATAATCATGACTATAGTAAAGCAAATCATGAAAAGTCCACCAATAAATATTGAAAGATACGGCCAAAATCTTGGTATCCCAGTAGATGGAGAGGTGAATCGTAATCCAAAAATTGCATAAAAATATCCATAATATGAAATAATTGCAAAAAGGCAAATATATATTAAGTAGTGGGCTAGCTTAATCCATTTTTTATACTTATCAGGAAATTTATCAAAAAGAAAATTAACAGAGATGTGACCATTTTCATATAATACAATTGCAGCACCAATCATGGCAGACCACACTAATAAGTATTTTGCTATTTCTTCTGCCCAAGGTAGTCCAATACTAAAAATGTACCTTAATATAACTTGAATCCATATAATAATTGTCATAACAAATATAAAAGAGATACAAATATAATCAAGTTTATTCTTAACAAGGTTGCTAATTTTATTTAAACTGTTTAAAAAGTTTGCCATACGATCTCCTGCAAAAAATAAATGACAAATATACAAAATATGAAGATGTATAAATCAATACACAATGCAATATAAATTCAAAAATATATTAAAATAAGTTTTGTGAAAATAATATTGTTTATAGACAATAAAAAAAATCAAATTGGAATAGTAAGTAGAGGTAGATTTATAAGAAAGTTATATTAGGTATTGATATGCCTAAACAGACATTGTGGAATGTGGAATATTGACTTAAATTATTGTTGACACATCATACTATATTTGAGAGGGTTGCCTGCTTAAGCAGGCAACCCTCTCAAAACGAACATAGGCTATTCTTATTGATATCCCAGCTCTTTCCTTGACATTTCAGCATTTTCTATTATTTCGTCTACTAATTCAGGATGGGAAAGTTCTTTTCGGATAAATTTAGTGACTTTATCTTGTGTTGCCTCTTTGAATTTTTTGAGCTCTTCAGGGGTGGGGTCGTATATTTCCATGCCAGCTTCTCTCATAACAGTTTTGCCTGTTTCTCTGACGACACGACACATTCTGGCCCCAATTTTACCTGCTTTGTTTCCTCCTGCCAAGATGATTTCTTGGTATTGTGCAGGGAGGTCTTGAAACCATTGATCATTTACTGTCAAGTACATCATTGAAAAGAGGTGGCCATCCAGTATCATATATTTTTGTACTTCTTGTAATGATATCAGTAAGCAAGTTGGAATTGAGTTTTCTTGACCGTCAACAACCCCCATGTCCAATGCTGAATAGAGCTCACTAAAGGATATTGGAGTAGGAGTAGCGCCCAATGCCTTGACTAATTCCATATGAGCTGGAATCTGCATAGTGCGAATTTTAAGTCCTTTTAAGTCCTTTGGTTCATGTATTGGTCTTACACTGTTTGTAAAGTTTCTGAATCCGCCATTGTCCCAAAATGCGATTATTCTTGCCCCTGATTTTTTTCGGAAGTTTTCATGAAGCTTTTCCCCAAAGGGTCCCTCAAAAACATGAAGGGCATGATCAACACTTCTAAATAAGTAAGGAATTGAAATAACTTGCATATCTGGGTATACAATTGACAAGTTACCCTC
>CAZPII010000230.1:0-3276 GCA_964586485.1 uncultured Atribacterota bacterium
ATTGCAACAAATCAATTTTTAAATTTTCCATGAACTCCAGAGGATCTTTTAATTCTTTTTGCCACTCCAGTATCTGCCTGAGCCAGGTTAGTCTTTCTTCAAATTTTCTATCTTTTAATAAATCTCCTTTTTCTTTATATTTCCAATGTGCGGCAATGCCATATTCAGATGTACGATGCATTTCTACTGTTCTGATTTGTACCTCCAGAGGCTCTCCTTCACTGGTCACCACAGTAGTATGGAGGGACTGATACATATTTGACTTAGGCATTGCAATGTAATCTTTAAATCTCCCAGGCATGGGTTTCCATATGGAATGCAAAAGGCCCAATGCAGCATAACAATCTGTAATTGAATTACAGATAATTCTAATCGCCGTTAAATCATAGATTTGAAAAAAATCTTTATCCTGATCTTCCATCTTTTTATAGATACTGTAAATATTTTTTGGTCTACCCTGAATACTAACCTTAATGCCAAATTTATTTAATTCTTCCGCCATTCTATTTTTGATAAACTCAATATACTTTTCTCTCTCTGCTCTGCTCTTTGCCACTTTTTTTGCAAGATCATTATATTTTCGGGGAGCCAAGTTCAATAACGAATAGTCTTCTAATTCCCATTTTACCCGGTATAGTCCTAAACGATTGGCAATAGGTACATATATTTCTAATGTTTCCTTGGCTTTTTTCAAACGCTTTGGTGCGGGCATATATTTTAATGTTCTCATATTATTCAGCCGATCAGCCAATTTTATCAATATCACCCTGATATCTTCAGCAATGGCTAAAAACATTTTTCGAAAGTTTTCCGCCTGTCTTTCTTCTTTTGTTTTATAGGATATTTTACTAAGCTTTGTTACTCCATTTACCAGCATTGCTACTTCTTCTCCAAATATGTTCTGTACCTCATCCAGATTTAAATTGGTATCCTCTACTACATCATGAAGTAATCCGGCTACAATAGTAATCACATCCATGTTTAAGTCAGCTAAAATATATGCTACCTGTAAAGGGTGTGACAAATAAGGCTGTCCGGAATAGCGTTTCTGGTCCTGGTGGGCGCTTTGCGAAAAATTATAAGCCTTCAAGATGATATCAATATCAGCCTCTGGGTTATAAGATTTAATTTTTTCAATTAATGATTCAATAGTAATAGAATTATCGATCTTGAACACCTCTTTGGTTCTTTAATCTGTTTAGCCAGAAAGAATAAGGATAGTAGTAAATCTTTATGCTATATATTATACTTCACAAGGGAAAATATTTCATATCCCTTCAATTTTTCGCGCCCATGTAACATTTCCAATTCAATAATAAAATCAGCGCCCACAACTTTGCCTTTTAGTTTTTCGATAAGCTGAAAAACTGCCAAGGTTGTCCCACCGGTAGCCAGCAAATCATCAATAACCATAATCCGATCGTCTTTCCGAAATGAATCTCTGTGAATTTCCAAGATGTTCTCTCCATATTCCAGCTGATAGGAAATCCTCTCAACATCAGCTGGTAACCTGTTTTTCTTTCGAATCAGTAAAAACCCAACATTTAAATTATACGCTACAGGAGCACCAATAACAAAACCGCGTGCTTCTATCCCAGCAATATAGTCAATTTTTAAGTTTTGACAATGCTCGGTAATCTTATCAATACAGTATTTATAGGCATCTTTATCTTTTAACAAGGTAGTAATATCCTTAAATTGGATTCCTTTAACCGGAAAATCCGGTATATTCCTAATTTTATTTTTTAAATCCATTCCTCATAGTCCTCCTTACACTTTACTTGATATCTTTCACCATTAATTGTATCGAATTTTTGCCTTTCCAATAATTTTTTGATAATTGGAATGCCACGTCAATAGTACTATCTTTTTTAATATCTAGAATCTTTTCAGCCAGTTGAAAGGCAATTCCATCTATACAATTTCCCGATTTACCCAAAACGAGTTTTAGATGTTTTTCGTCTTTCCCAACTCTTTTCCAGGAAAAAAGAGGAAATTTGTGGCCACCAAAAACCGGTTCAGGGTTCCCCGGTCCAAATGGTTTCATCTTATCCAAAAAATTTAACAGATTCCAATTAATCTCATTAAAATCAATCAAGCTATCAATTTTAATGACAGATTGTTCAAATTGATTAATAAGTGGATTTGTCTTTAAAATTCGGTTTATTTTCTCGCCAAATAGATCTATTTTCTCTTCAGAAATTGTAATGCCGGCAGCATATCGATGACCACCGTATTGATTAAGTAATTCCGAACACTCTGAAAGTATTTTTGAAAAATCAAATTCTCCTTGATTTCTACCTGATCCCTTTCCGATTCCTTCATTGATTGAAATCATTATAACCGGCTGAGAAAATTCTTCCATTAACCTTGATGCGACAATGCCAACCAACCCAGGATGCCATTTTCTGGAAGATAAAACTAATATCTTTTGCTCTTCTAATAAGATTTTTTTACTTGCTATTTCTCTGGCTTCTTCCAGTACTTTCAAAGTAAGGGCTTTTCTTCTTTCATTTAACTTTAACATTTTATTGATTAAATGTTGAGCACGGTAAGAAGAATCGGTTAACAATAGGTCTACTGCTTGTTGTGGATTGTCAATTCTTCCTGTTGAGTTTAGAACAGGTATCAAACCGAAACTGATATCCCGTGCCAGCACCGAATTAGAAAAATCATTATTATTATGATATTCCAATAACATTTGTAAACCTCTTTTATGGCTACTGCTTAGTTTATCCAGACCATATTTTACTAGGATTCTATTTTCACCTAATAGAGGTACTGAATCAGCAATTGTTCCTACTGCCACTAAGTCCAAATGCTCTTCTAAAGATTCTGGTCTTTTTCCAAATGTTTGGTATAAAGCCTGTGACAACTTATAAGCAACTCCCACACCAGCCAATTCTTTAAATGGATATTCACAGCTTTTTGGGTTGATAATAGCATATGCCGGGGGTAATTTTTGTAGAGATTCATGGTGATCAGTAACAATTGTATCCACTTGTAAATTATTAAGCTGTTCAATCTCATGATTAGAGGTAATGCCACAATCAACAGTAATAATCAGTGAAAAGTGGTATCTACTAACAAATTCAATTGCTTTTTGACTTATTCCGTAACCTTCCACAAAACGGTCTGGAATATAATAATAGATATTTGTGCTAAATTTACTCAGTACTGAAAAAAGTAAGGCTGTTCCAGTCATTCCATCGACATCATAATCACCATATACTAATATTTTTTCATCATTACTAAAGGCTTCTTTAATCCGTTCAA
>CAZPII010000231.1:0-3270 GCA_964586485.1 uncultured Atribacterota bacterium
TTAGCATAAACTCACAAAAAGAAGTTTTTACCGTTAAAGATAAAACTATCAAAAAAAATGATTTTATTACCATTGATGGTGGAAATGGTAATGTCTATGAAGGCAAAGTTCCCATGATAGAACCAAAAATGAGTGAAGAATTTAGACTTCTGCTTTCCTGGGCTGATGATATTAGGAAATTGGGAGTTTATGCTAATGCAGATACTCCGGAAGATGCAAAAAAAGCCAGAGATTTAGGAGCGGAGGGTATTGGTTTGTGCCGTACGGAACATATGTTTATGGTTCCGGGACGCTTGCCAATAGTTCAGGCTATGATTACTTCTGATAGCAAAGAATCTCGAGAAAATGAGCTAAAAAAATTACTACCAATGCAAAAAAGTGATTTTATAGGCGTTCTCAAAGAGATGCAGGGCTTGCCGGTAATTATTCGCCTGTTAGACCCACCCTTACACGAATTTTTACCTAACTTTGAAGAAACATTGGTAAAGGTCACTACATTAAAATTAGAAAAACCACAGAAAAAAGAAGAATTGGAAAAACAGGAAAAGATTTTAGAGAGAATCAGAATGCTGCAGGAAATGAATCCTATGCTTGGTTTAAGAGGTTGTCGTTTGGGATTGCTATATCCTGAAATATATGACATGCAAGTCGAGGCAATTATTAAAGCAAGTGTTGAATTAAAAAAGCAAAACATTGACGTTAAGCCGGAAATAATGATTCCCTTAATAAGCCATATTAATGAATTAATACCAATTTATAAAAGAACAAAAGACTTAGCAGATAAAATAATTTATGAAGAAAAAGTAGATTTACATTATAAAATTGGTACCATGATCGAATTACCCAGGGCTTCATTAACTGCAGATGAAATTGCTGAATATGCTGAATTTTTCTCCTTTGGAACTAACGATTTAACTCAAACAACTTTTGGAATAAGTAGAGATGATGCAGAAGGTAAATTTTTATTGCGCTATGTTGACCAGAAAATATTAAAAGATAATCCTTTTGAAGTTATTGATATCGAAGGAGTGGGAAAATTAGTTCAGACTGGAGTAGAATTAGGCAGAAAAACAAATCCAGATTTAGAAATTGGTATTTGTGGTGAACATGGAGGAGAACCAAATTCTGTAGAATTCTGTCATAAAATTGGGCTAAACTATGTAAGCTGTTCTCCTTTCAGGGTGCCCATTGCTAGATTAGCTGCTGCACACGCAGTTTTAAAGGAAAAATAATAAAATAGCCAGGTATATTTCTAAATATAGAAATGCTAATAAACTAATATAATAGTTGCAAAGGTGGTTTCCTTTTAATTTTAAAACTTTGGAAGCCACCTTGTAATTTAATTTATGCTAGAATAAAATTAATTGAATTTTTATTATTTTATATAAAGATGTTTAAAAGTTTTTATATTTGATTATTAAAGGAGCAGAAAATATGGAAATATTAAAGCTAATGGTTGTTTTGAGTGGTATAGTTTCTTTACTTTATGCCATCATATTGGCAAAGCGTGTGTTGAAAGAGAAAGAAGGAAATGACGTAATGAAACAGTTGTCACATTCTATTGAAGAAGGTGCAATGACTTTTCTAAGAAGAGAGTATTCTTTTTTGGTTATATTTGTAGTTATTGTTGCCTTTATCATCATATTGGTTAGAGGTAATGTGACTGGTATTTCATTTGTAGTCGGGGCTGTATGTTCAGCATTGGCAGGTTTTATTGGAATGAAAATTGCTACTAAAGCAAATTCAAGGACTACCTTTGCAGCCCAGGAATCCGGGTTAAGCAAGGCATTGAAAGTTGCCTTTTCGGGTGGTGCTGTTATGGGTATGTCTGTTGCCGGATTTGGTTTGGTAGGATTAGGTTTACTGTATTATTTTTATGAAGATCCTAATTTAATTAATGGTTTTGCTTTGGGCGCAAGTTCTATTGCATTATTTGCTAGAGTAGGTGGAGGAATATTTACCAAAGCAGCAGATGTTGGAGCTGATTTAGTAGGAAAAGTAGAAGCCGGGATTCCCGAGGATGATCCCAGGAATCCTGCAGTGATTGCTGATAATGTTGGTGATAATGTTGGAGATGTAGCTGGGATGGGAGCTGATTTGTTTGAATCTTTTGTAGGTTCTATTATATCCTGTATGATTTTGGGTAGCTTATTGCATAATTCTATTAATTATGTTATTTATCCCTTGATACTTGCCTCTTGTGGAATTATATCAGTAATTATAGCCACTTTTTTTGTTTCCCCCAAAGATGACCAGGGAATTCATAAAGCATTGAACCAAGGGACATATATAAGTGGGATCCTGGTAATGATAGCTTCATTTTCATTATCCTTCATACTATTTGGGGATATGACAATATTCTTTGCTACTATCGCAGGGTTAGTTGCCGGAGTGGTTATAGGACTTACAACAGAATATTATACTTCATACGATTATTTTCCGGTAAAAAATATTGCGGAGGCATCTTTGACCGGTGCTGCTACCACAATTATTCAAGGTTTAGCCGTGGGTATGAAAAGCACAGCCATGCCCATTATTATCATAACTATTGCTATTTATATTTCACATTATTTTGCAGGGCTATATGGTATTTCAGTTGCAGCGGTAGGAATGCTTTCTATTGTTGGAATGACAGTATCGGTTGATTCGTATGGACCGATAGCAGACAATGCAGGAGGTATTGCAGAAATGGCGGGGCTTAAACCCGAGGTTCGAGAAATTACTGATTCTCTGGATGCCGCTGGTAATACGACGGCCGCTATTGGAAAAGGTTTTGCAATTGGTTCAGCCGCTTTAACCGCACTTGCCTTATTTGCAGCATACAGTAAATCTGTTGATTTGAGTATGATTAGCATTACCAACCCTATGGTTATGATTGGTATATTCATTGGAGGCATATTGCCTTTTTTATTTTCCTCCATGACCATTGAAGCAGTCGGTAAAACTGCATCATTAATGATTTCTGAAGTAAGAAGACAATTTAAAGAAATACCGGGTTTAAAAGAGGGTACAGCTAAACCTGAACCCTCAAAGTGTGTTGATATAAGCACAAAAGGTGCATTAAAAGAAATGGTTATACCCGGATTGTTAGCTGTAATTGTCCCTATTCTTGTTGGTATTTTTCTCGGACCCGAAGCTTTGGGAGGACTTTTGCTTGGCTCAGTAGTTGTAGGTGTTTTTCTGGCTATTATGATGGCTAATGCAGGAGGTGCCTGGGATAATGCCAAGAAATATATTGAAAAAGGAAATTATGGCGGAAAAAATTCACCG
>CAZPII010000232.1:0-3236 GCA_964586485.1 uncultured Atribacterota bacterium
GATACCGTTCAATCAAATCAGTGGTTCCATACAATTTACAAAACCGGAAATAATGATTTCTGAATTGAATGGTTTTTATCGCGACAGAAATGTCCATCTAGGAGGCCTCGTACTGGTTGAACCTGAGGTTTATTTTGATTTCAATATAAAAAGTGAAAAGATCGATGCATCTCATTTAAAAGAAGATATATCTTTGTTTGTACCTGATTATAATGATTTTTCTCTGCAAGGAAAAGTTGATTTAACCGGAAATATCAAAGGATACCCGGAGGATTTTCAAATCGATGCTGAAGCATCTTCCAGTGAAATCATTATTGAAAACATGCCTTTTCAAAAAAGTGATTTATCTTTCTCTCTCCAACGTGAAGAGTTAATTATTCATTCACTTAATATTTTCGATTCAAAATCTCCGTTAACCATAAATGGACAAATTGACTGGTCAGAGAATGTTCCTTTTTATCAGTTTTCTCTCGAAACAGAGAATCTTTCCCTTCAACATGCTTTATTTAATCAATTTTCTTTTCCTGAAGGACTAACTGGCAATATAGATGGTAATTTTCAAATAGAAAATCAAAAACAAGACAGCTTACTCGTTGATATTAAAGGACAATTTATAGTGAATTCCATAAAAACTGAAGATTTTTCCATGTCTGAACAATTAACGGGTAATATAAAAGCAATCTTAAACATTCCGGATGCAGTTCTATCTATTGAGCAATCCGAATTTGAATCAGGTCAAAATCATGGTTTCCTGAATGGAGAGATCAATTTTGATGAACTTTTTAGGTATACGATGGACTTCGGTTTTCAAGCACCTGAACTAACAGAACTTGCCAATTCCCTGGGTTTGGAGATACAAACTTCCGGAGGAGCAGAAATAAAAGGAAGTTTTTACGGTAATTTTGAACAACTTGAAGCTGATGTTAACTTTGACCTCCAGGAATTCTCTATACAGGATTATTCCCTCGATGAACTTACCGGAGACTTAACTTATAAAGAAAATACTATCTTGTTGGAAACAATCACGATGATAAGCCAAGATACAAAATTAACCGGAAAAGGAAATATCTTTTTAAATGACACTATTGCCCCTGAAATAGATTTATCTTATCAACTTAATACGGTAGATATTAGTCCATTAATTCAATTAATTACCGATACTCTACCTTTGACCGGTCAAATAGCTGGTACCGGACAAATTCAAGGTATTTGGCCGGAGTTGACTACTCAGGGAAATTTTCAATTAGAGCAGGTCTACTATCAGGACTATCTGTTGGGACAGGGTGAGATTAATTTTATTTTGCAGCCGGAACAGGATATTTTGCCTGAAGACTATGAAGGCAATCTAAATAAATTACTAAATCTGGTTGGTCATCCCTACTCCTTAGAAATAAAACGCTTTTTCCTGCAAAACAAAACAATGGAAATGAATGCAGAAGGCCAATATAAAATAGGAAAAGATAATCCTTTTTTTCTGTCAATAGACTTTTCTCATCAAAATCTTAATGAGATGATTGAATATTTCTATCCTATTGATGATAAACTGAAAATATATTTGCCATCTCAAATAACCGGAAAAGTAAACCTAAACGGCAATCTCTCTGAACAGAAAATTACCTTATCTGCCCAGCTTATCCCACAGCAAGAAAAAGATAATCCGCCTTCTAATCTGGATTCAGTGATTATTAGAAATGAACAGGGTTTTACTATTTCTGATTTTCGCTTAATCCAATCTGAAGGGCATTTTAAAGCAGACGGAAACATAAGTACTGCCCAGGATCTGGATATCAATTTTCAGACTGAGCAATTGGATATGAACATGTTGATGAACCTCATTCAAATTGATGAAACAATGAGAGGTATCTTAAACATTGATGGTTTTCTTACGGGAAATATTAGTAAGCCACAGGTTTCTATGACTGCCGAGATTAAAGAAGGTAATTTTCGTGAATTTCAGTTTGAAGATTTGCAGAGTGATATAACCTGGGATAGCGAAACAAATGAAATTGTGATAAGAAAATTAGAGATTGCCCTGGAAAATAATTATCAAATACAAGCAAACGGCAACCTTCCTCTGGATACTCTTCTTCCTAGAGAGCGAAAAGATCTAAGTTTAGATAGTGATTACCAGGAAATCCCCCTGGATTTCCAAATCATGATGGATAATGCTGACCTTAATATATTAAAATTGTTCTGGAAAGATGGCTTTTCAGAAATTATGGGAAACATTGATCTCGAACTCCATTTAACCGGTACATCTGGAAACCCGATAGTTAATGGAGAAATTGAAGTGCGTCAGGGTAATTTAACCCTGGATGATTTGCCTGTTCAAATTGAAGAAATTAATACCAGAATAGAAGTATCGGATAATCAGGTTGAAATTCCTCCCATAGCTTTTACAGCTTATGAAAATCGTTTTAATATAGCCGGTCAATTTCAATTAATTAACCTTTTACCTGAAAATATGTCCCTAACTATAAAAAATATTGAGAAAAAAATCATCTATCAGAATATTTTAGAAAGCGAAGCTGATTTCCTGGCAGAAATCAGAGGTTCATTCTTTGATCCTGAAATTAATGGAGAAATACTTTTATCCAAAGGTGAATTAAATCTTGATCAATTGCAGCAACTTGGTATAGAAGGAGAAGTATCTGATTCTTTGCCTGATACATCTGGAGCCTTACAAAGTCAATTTAATATAGATATTGAAATTGCCGATCCCTTTAGTTTGAAACTGCCCAATGCCGAGATCAATGTGACAGGAAATATCAGTTTAAGCGGTTCTTTTGCTGAACCTTCAGTACAGGGCAACCTTGTTTTAAGGAAAGGCTATTTAATATATTTTGAAAAAAGATTTGTACTTTCAGAAGGGAGAGTTTCTATTAATGGTTTCACAGTTAATGATGTTGATATCAACGCCAGAGCGCAAACCAATGTACAGGACGTTCAAATTACCATTAATGTTTCCGGAAACCTGGCCAACCCTCAAATCAGTTTATCCTCCCAGCCTACACTGAGAGATACAGAAATAATTTCTTTGCTGACTTTTGATAGAAATATTGAAGGTCTTTCTGAAGGTGAAATCAACCAGTTGCTATCCCAGGAAATGGTTAATATTATTTTCCAAAGCTTACAATTGAACTTATTTAAGCGAATGGAACGAGAATTGGCAGATCAGCTCGGGCTGGATTTTTTGAGATTGTCAACCGATAATTTAAGAACTTCAGACGGCCAAT
>CAZPII010000233.1:0-3209 GCA_964586485.1 uncultured Atribacterota bacterium
GCTGACCCCTGAGACTTTCCTTAATCCAGAATCATACTACTTCTAACGTTTCCGCTTACTTCCAGCCTATCATCATCTATATAAAATACAGCTTCATTACCACTGATTTGCCGGTCATTTTCTATTTCTTCTATCTTAACTCCTCCTGCTAGGGATATCCTGTCCTCGGCATCATTATAGATTGCTTCCTGAGCAGTAATAGTATAATCCTGTTTGCTGATTGTTACCTCTCCGGTAGCGGTCATGTTTTTGCTATCAGTAAAAATCTCCAATTTTTGACAAATCCAGGTTACATTATCCGGCTCTCCGGCATTGTTTTCCCTTTCCTGAACCAGTTCAACATTATTTTCAAAGATATAACGCTTATCATTCAGATAAGCTTGTAATGTATTGCCAGTTATAGTAATATCTTCTTCTACCAACTTGACATTTTCTGAAATCTCTCCAATCTTGGTATCAACATTAAAAGATGCCTGGCCGGCAGTAAGGGTAGTATTTTCCTGAATAATAACTACATTGCCAATAAAAATCATCTGGTCATTTTCTTTATCATAATTAACCTGATCAGCGGTTATTTCTACAACAGATTCATCTTCCTGATTACCTTCTTCTGCAACCATTTCTTCCTGTTCCTGCTGTTCCTGAGCTATGACAGAAAAGGATACCGCTAAAAGAATAAAAATGACCAGGATAAATACTTTTCTCGTAAATAATCTCTTCATAAAATAAAATCCAACCTTTCTTTAAATATAATCAATTTGTCGGGGTCAGGCTTCACAAGTTCACAAAATACCAAAAAGTTAGATTATGGACTATATTATTTTGTGAACTTGTGAAGCCTGACCCCGAATCTTCTGTTACAATTTCATGGTAACCGTTACCCTGTTTGTTAGTTCTAGTTGAGTCATTTCCATGTTGGTAGAAATGCCTCCGGCAACGATGTAAAGATCATCAACCTCCAGCTCCACTTTGTCTTCACTGGATAATCTTTGATCTTCTGAATGCCAGAACACCTTTTCTCCCCTCAAAGAATCACCATTGTCGTTAGATATAACTACATTCCCGTTCAATTCCATATCTTTATTTTGCATGTTAGCAATAGAAGTATCGGCAGAGATAGTTAAATTTGGTTCTTCATTTTTGTAGATAATCATCTGTTTGATATCCTCGAATAAGGTACTTTCTCTATCTTCGGCGATAGAGATGGTGCCGGCTTCAATTAGCCATTCCTTTTTTTCATCTCTAATACCGATTACCTGTCCCTGTTCAATGCGAACAGGCGGCTCGTCAACTATCACATCATCCTCTACCTGTTCAATAGCTTCTTCGGGAGACATTGTATCTTCAGGTGTACGTTTATAATAATTATAAAACAAAATTACACCAATAACCAAAATTATCGCTAATACTAGAAATATGTTTTTATTTTTCATTTTATAAAATATTAAGTATTAAGAAGAACAAGAACTTCTCCTTTATACTCAGGCATTCCTTTATTTCAATTAATTTCTAAGGTATATTTTAATATAATTTTTAGTTTTTATAAACAATTAATAACCTAAATGATATAACATCTCATCCCATAGCTTATCCTGGGCAAAGTTTGAATTGTTATAATAACTATCATAACTATAGTATGGGAAATAAATAGAAAGGCCATGGGAATTATTGACATCCTCACCACTATAGGTGTTACTAATAATAGTATTTCCTAAATCCATTGACTGATCAATATTATTAGCAATATTTATAACTGATGAGTTGTTGGTATAAGCAAGTAACTGATTTACAAAATGCTTCAAATCTATATATTCAAAACCAACACCGGTATAATACTGGCTAGAATTTCGCGCATTACGATAATTATTTTTCGGCACAGATGAGTCATTTATGACCGCCTGGGCAAGCCCGGAAATCTGGTTAGACAGATCATCGATTTGTGTTAAATCTACAGCCGATAGAGTTACATTTTTCCCGGAACCGGAATACTGGTCATAATAACAATCCACAATTTCTGTAGCAAACTGATTAGTTGCTTGATTTGGATTCGTAACAAGACTCTGTAATACACAATCATACTGCCAACCGTCTCCGGGAACAGAAGCTTCAGAAGAAATCATGATTTGAGCATAGTCTTTTATCTGGTAAGCAACCTCTACCATGCTCATAAAACAGGCATCCATACCTAGAATATCAATTTTTTGACCCAACTGGCCATCAATGAAAGAAAGCGACTCTTCTAATTGCGGCATTGTTATTCTGTCAAGTCCAAAATTATAATCCCAGCAGATATCCCGTGCTTCTGTAGCTGAACGAAAGCCCCCTCCATGATTCCAGAGAACCAACATATAACGCTGGGCTGGATATTTCTGAATTGCCCATTGAGCAAAATCTTTTAGTGTTTCCGGATCTCCCATATTCTTTTCTCCCAGATCCATTTCAAGTGTTGAATTTATGATGTTTGGACCCATATCCTGTGTAATATAATAGCGACGCGTTCCCGTCCAGTTATTATTGCTGTCATCATCATAAATTCCCAAACCAAGCTTGTTTAAAGCACTATATGGAATGCGATCCATTTGTACCACAATATTAACATCTTTTGTGGAGCCAACCATTTCCATTTCGTTAATATCTTGAATTCCTACTGCTTCCAAGTCATTGCCGGCAGCCAGGTAGACCATTACTGTCCACTTAGCCTCATTTGGTGATGGTGGAATAATCTGACAAGCTGAAAGAAGAAAAGAAAAAACTAATACAACAAATACAAAAATATAAGTATAAGTATTTTTATTGTTTATATTCATATAATATTCCTTGTTTTTTAATATCTATTAGCAAAAGCTAATTTGAAATTATTTTGCTTCCTTTTGTGCTTCCTTTTGCATATTAGCAATATTTGTATTTTACCATTATTTAGATAATTTTTACACATTAAATTTAAGCAGCAGGATAATGTCAAACATACTTTACTTCTGCATACCCGGTATTAAAAAACTAAAATACTAAACAACACACCCACATTGCGGGTATACTCATTGATTCTTTCCATAATTTTCAAAGAAAAGAACTTCCTGAGAAACTCATGAAATATGGTTTTAACTAATCATAATATGTCTGCCTAATCACTGGGCTATCCTTTTTATCCTTTTAACTCATATATAACATCGTATTTCTGAAATTCCAGTACTACTAAACATAAAATTATT
>CAZPII010000234.1:0-3205 GCA_964586485.1 uncultured Atribacterota bacterium
TTTGGACAGAACCATGATTTTCAAAAAGTTCTTTCAACTGGTCTTCATTGACTGCATAGTTTAAGTTTCCCACATAAAGTTTGCTACCTTCCATCTCTCTTTACCTCCTTCTTAAGTTATTTTCTTCAGTAACATTTCTTTAGAGGCAAAGTAGAGCTAAGTCAATAGCACAGAAAAGCTCTAATTAAATATCACTGAGACAAATCCATGATAATTATAATTTTTTATATATCATGGATATATATTATCTTATTATATTTTTATTGTTTTGTAAAATACAACACCATTATTATAACTAAAAAATATAGGATGTCAAATATTTTTTGAAAAAAAGTAACGCTTGAAATGATGCAGGATACTTCCTTTGCCTGGAACTTAAAAGAGAAAATATTTTAATAAAGATTGTTTTAATTATTTGTGTAACATTAGTTACGGATTAGTTCGAAAATATAATATATAATGATAGTCAAATAATTAAATTATTATTAAAAAATAAACTGGAAAAAAATTATAGGAGGTAAACATAATGGATATGTTTTGTTTTCAGTGTCAGGAAGCAGCCAAGGGTAGTGGTTGTACTAAAAAGGGTGTTTGCGGAAAAGAAGCAAATGTTGCCAATATGCAGGATTTGTTAATTTATGTATGTAAAGGAATCTCTTTTTTCAGCAGTAGAGCACGTGAATTAGGAATAGAGAATTTAAAAGTGAATAAATTTATCGTTGATTCCTTGTTTATGACTATTACTAATGGTAATTTTGATAAGTCAGATTTTATAGAAAAAATTAAAGAAGGTTTGAAAGTTAGAAAAGAGATAAAAGAAGAATACTTTAAAGCGGGAGGAAAAGAACCTGAAGTTTTGCCGGATTGTGCTACCTGGGAAGGAAAACAGGAAGCGGATTTAGAGAAAAAGGCTATTTCTCCTGAGGTAGGAGTATTGGCTATCGAAAATGAAGACAAGCGATCTTTAAGAGAGCTCCTAACTTATGGCATTAAAGGAATAGCGGCTTATACTGAGCATGCTTTTAATCTGGGCTATGAAAATCCGCAGATTTATGCATTTATCCAAAAAGGGCTGGCCTCAACTACCGATGATTCCCTTTCTGTTGATGATCTGGTAAATCTGGTAATGGAATGCGGTAAATATGGTGTTGAAGCAATGGCTTTACTTGATAAAGCCAATACTGAGACTTATGGTCATCCGGAAATATCCCAAGTAAATATTGGAGTGAGGAATAATCCAGGAATATTGATTAGCGGACATGATTTAAAAGATATGGAAGAGCTGCTAGAACAAACCAAAGATTCCGGAGTTGATGTTTATACCCATGGAGAAATGTTACCGGCAAATTATTATCCTGTATTTAAGAAATACCAACATTTTGTAGGTAACTATGGTAATTCCTGGTGGAAACAGAATGAAGAATTTGAAAATTTTAACGGACCAATTCTAATGACAACTAACTGTATTATCCCGCCCCGAGACAGCTATAAAGACAGAGTATTTACGACTGGAACAGTCGGCTATCCGGGAATGAAACATATTCCGGATCGAAAAGATAATCAGAGTAAAGATTTTTCTGAAATTATTGAGATGGCCAAAAAATGTTCTCCACCTGTAGAAATTGAAAAAGGTGAGATTATTGGGGGATTTGCCCATAATCAGGTTATTTCCCTGGCTGATAAAGTGATTGAGGCTGTACAAAGCGGAGCTATCAAAAGATTTTTTGTCATGGCCGGATGTGACGGTAGGATGAAAAGCCGTAATTACTACACGGAATTTGCCAAAAAATTACCAAAGGATACTGTTATTCTAACTGCCGGTTGTGCTAAATACCGTTACAATAAACTTGATTTAGGAGAAATAGGTGGGATCCCGAGAGTGTTGGATGCCGGTCAATGTAATGATTCTTATTCTTTGGCAGTTATTGCTTTGAAATTGAAAGAAGTATTGGGGCTAGATGATATTAACCAACTTCCTATTTCTTATAATATTGCCTGGTATGAACAAAAAGCAGTTATTGTATTATTAGCTTTGCTTTATCTGGGAGTTAGGAATATTCATTTAGGACCAACATTACCTGCCTTTTTATCACCGAATGTAACCAATGTTCTAGTAGAAAAATTTAATATTGGTGGCATTAGTGATGTTGGTGAGGATTTGGAAATGTTTCTTGGAGAAGATCAGTAAGATAATTAAATCTCTATAAAAACACTCCGGCAGGCTGGCAGTCTGGTATATAGCTTATAGTATGTTTTTCAATGAAGATAAGCTTTTGATGATAATGAAATTTTTCTGCAAGTTGATCAATCCTTCCTGCTTCATCTTGCTTAATTCCCGGGAAAGAGACGGACGGCTAATGCCGAACTGCTCAGCCAATTTTTCTCTTGAGATAGTCATATGAATATTTAGATTTTTTTGTTCCCGATAAGACTCCAGTAGATAAAGACTGATTTTTTGCCGAATTGTTTTACCTGAGAGAAAATTTAGAGAATTATTTAATATTAGTATTTTCTCCGACAATAATTGTAACAGATTATGAAGGAATTTTTTGTTTTGAAAGCAAAATTTTAAAATTCTGTTTTTGCTCACAAACATAATTTTTGAACTAGTAGTAGAAAATATACTAGAAGGAAAGACTTTTTTTGATGAGAAAATTGCTACTTCGCCAAAAACATCACCAGGTTTTAATTGGTTAATTACTACTTTTTTCCCGGAAGGATAATCTTTTTGGATTTCAATAATGCCATCAAGGACTAAACCAATTTCCGTCAGGGGTTCGCTCTCAATAGCAACAACCTGTCCTGGTTGATAATTAACAATTCTATAATAAGAAGAAATCAAAAAATAATTTATTTCCTGGTTACTAAAATCCTTAAATAATTTGTTAATACTAAGTGCATGTTGAATATTAAACATTTTTTAAAAACTAATCTCCAGCCCAAATTTAAACCGATAATCTTCATCTGTTATAGAATAAGTGTCAAATTGAGTATTTAAAGTAAAGTCAGGTGAAATTTGATAGTCAATATTGATGCTACTAGAACCACTAAAATCAAGTGGTGTTGAATAAGTAATAAAGAGATCATCCTGAATAGTTTTTCCAACTTCCAATGTTAAGTCTGCAAGGTCCATGCTTTCCGACAAGAAAGATTGGCCGTCTGAAGTTCTTAAATTATCGGTTGACAATCTCAAAAAATCCAGCCC
>CAZPII010000235.1:0-3205 GCA_964586485.1 uncultured Atribacterota bacterium
CTGCTAAATATCACGACCTAAGCCTGGCCGCACCAGAGAACCGTCCCCTGTGTTTGGCACTTTTTGTCTTTAAGTACTACCTCTTTGAATTCCTTTTCATATAGTCTCATATCTTCACTGACTTCTTTTTGGAAGAGGGGAATACCAATAAGATCAGATTGTAAATCAATAAGCTCTTTCTGAATACCATGGAAACAGCATCTTTGATATTTTTTGGAAATTAGATTGAGGAGAAAGCTTATCCGGCAACCCATCTGCAGTACCTTATAACAGGCCAAGCAGCTGTCTTTGCCTACACTCCAGGAGCCAATGAGTCCATTTTTATTTTGTTGCCTATTAATTTTGACCAAGACAATATCCCTTCCTAAAAACAAATACTCCTTAGGCCGTATATTCTTATTCCGGCATAAAGAGTAAATAAAGGGGGCAGTTCTACACAGACGGACCCCTGCCTTCTCGCCTTGTATCATTTTTTTCAAACAAACTTAACAATCTCTTTCAATGATTTTTTCTCAATTTTTGGTATCATTGCATCTCTTCCAGGATATCCAACTACAATGATCAAAAATGGTTTCTCATTTGAAGGACGGGATAAAACTCGATTCAGGAAATCCATTTTGCTGGGGGTATAAGTCAGGCAAGTTAATCCTGCATGGTGTAAAGCTGAAATAAGGAAGCCTGTAGAAATACCTACAGATTCCTTGACATAATAATGATTCCTTTTATTTCCATCTGGTAAAAAACTATAACGCTGAGCAAAAATAACAATAAGATAAGGTGCTTCTTCTAAAAAAGGCTTATTTTCATTAGTCCCTAATAACTCCAAATCTTTTAGCCACTTTGAGTTGGTTTTTTTATGATAAAATTCCCTCTCTGTCTTTTCAGCTTCTTGACGAATCTGTTTTTTAATCTTTGGATCGTTTGCAACTACAAAAGTCCAGGGCTGCATATTGGCTCCACTGGGGGCTGTTCCTGCTGTGCTGATACAATTCTCTATAACTTTACGTGGTACTGGTCGGGCTGAAAATTGACGGATTGATCTTCTCTTTTTCATTTCTAAATAAAATTCTTCTGAATGTTTTTCCATCTCTACGGTTGAATAATCATTATAATAAAAATCCATTTTTCCCATAAGTATTACCTTCCAAATTTGAAATTAACTTGAAGTTATCTTGTATATAATAAGTTTAAATTTTATTAATCACTTGTCAAATACCAGGACCTGGTTATTTTCTATTCCACTTCGACAATCATTTCAATTTCAACAGGCATATTAGAGGGAAGAGCATTAGTACCAATTGCTGACCGAGCATGTTGACCTTTCTCAGCAAAAATTTCCAACAATAGGTCTGATGCACCATTGATAACCTTTGGTTGCTGGTCAAATTCCGGAACACAAGCCACAAATCCCAATAGCTTAACAATTCTTTTGATCTTGTCTAAACTGCCTGAATGTCTATGCAGTATGGCCAAAGCGTTGATAATAGCAATTTTTGCAGCTTCATAACCCTCCTCGATGGTAATATCTTTTCCTAATTTTCCCTGATAAACCAGCTGACCGGCTCTTTTGCATCCTTGCCCAGAGGTATAAACCAATTTACCTGTTTGCACACAAGGCACATAAGAACCAATGGGTTTAGGTGTTTCCGGAAGAATAATACCGATAGACTTAATTTTTTCTTCAATTTTTCCCATTTCTATTCTCCTTAAATATCTTTAATTTTTTTAATTTTGTTTAAATACAATATATAGAACCAGGTCTTGAATTTTCTGCTTTCTTTATTTTCCACTTTTTTATTATCTTACTTACAAGTGTATAATACAAATCAGGATATTGCCAAATCTCTTTTAGATTATAATCATACTTTTGGTCAGCTTGGTATATTTCTATTTCTCTTTATTGTTTGTCTGAAAAATCTTTTTCAGCGATGCTTTGGCATATAATTAAGAAAAATTTTTCTGATATAGAGAACCGTCAGGCTTTATCGCTTTATAATGTATTAACGTTTATATGCCAAATGTGAAAACCTGACTCATTTGTTTTCCCTATTAGTATCACTATTAATTATAATATGCTAAAATTTAGAGAAATAAATATGGGTAATTTCTATTACAAATAATATATCATGCTTTTTTAAAACTATATTTTGATTGAATATATGAAATATCAGTTTAGATGGAGGAATTAACAATCAAAGCGATTGAAACATCGAATCTAACCAAAAAGTTTGGGGAATTAATCGCGGTTAACAAACTGTCACTGTCAGTTGATACTGGAGAGATCTATGGTTTTGTCGGTTTAAATGGCGCCGGAAAAACAACAACTATTCGATTATTGCTGGGAATGATAAAACCGACTGGCGGTCGGGTACATCTTTTTTCCAAAAACATCAATGCACCATTTAACTTATGGAATGATGTAGGCTATATTGTCGAAACACCCTCTGCCTATCCCAATCTTTCTGTAAGAGAAAACCTACAAATATTCGTCTACCTTCGTAAATTATCCAAAAAAAAATCAATTGATGCAACAATAGATTTGTTGAAACTGAAAAATTACCAGAATATCAAAGCAAAACATCTCTCATCGGGTAACCTGCAACGACTAGCCCTGGCTAAAGCACTCATACATAAACCCAAATTATTACTTTTGGATGAACCGGCCAATGGCCTTGATCCGGCTGGCATTATTGAAATAAGAGAAATGTTAAAAAGATTAGCAAAAAATGGTATAACGATTTTCCTGTCCAGTCATATCTTGGCCGAATTAGCCAAAATCTGTACCAAGATCGGAATCATTCATCAAGGCAATCTGATCAAAGAATTAAAAAAAGATGAACTGGAAAAGCAACGAATAAAAAAACTGATTGTCATCAACGACAGACCCAATAAAACTTTTCAGCTTCTCAGGAAAAATAATATTTCTTCCCGCATTAATCAGAAAGATGAAATTGAAATAGGAAATACCGACGCTATTGACCATCCTTCCCATATTTGTGAATGGTTAGTAAAAGAAAATTTAACTCCTAAAGCTTTTTATGTTTTCGAAGAAGAGCTGGAATCTTTTTTCATAAGACTTATTAAGGATAAGGAGAATCAGTAAATGCACCCATTAAAATCCGCTGTTTTAGCGGAAATGCTTAAAATGAGACATTTAAGATACTGTGTCAAAAGTCAACTCACAAACTCTCCCAAAAGACACATT
>CAZPII010000236.1:0-3201 GCA_964586485.1 uncultured Atribacterota bacterium
AAAATACTGGGCAGAATACCCCAAATTGCACCTCTGGTAAAATCCTGCATAATAGCTGAATCACCCTTATTTTCGAGATACAGCCAAACCAATACAAGGGCTCCGGTAAGGGGCATTACTCCAATCAAACCAGCTGCAGATGGTATTTTTCTACCAATGGCAGTTGCTAAAAATATAATCGTTACACTGAGAACACCCTTAATAATAACTTGCATCATATATTCCTCTAAAAATTTTAGGAAAAATACTTTAATCCAATTATTTTTACATTTTCCACCTGAATTTCCTGGTATCAACTAATATCAACATATCAGCCAAATCACTATACATTTAATTAACGATAATCATGAAGATATATTTTTGGTATGATTGCATATATTGCGGCTGCCTTTACCAATTCACTTTTTTCTACTTTTTCATTGGGAGCATGTGCCTGATTTTCGCTGCCCGGACCATATCCAATACAGGGGATTCCATATTTACCCATAATCGATACCCCATTGGTAGAGAAATCCCATTTATCTATCTTCGGTTTTGACTTAAACATTTGTTGAGAGGTATCTACCATCATCCGGCAAATGGAATGCTCTTCTTCTAGTTGCCATGCAGGAAAATAACTCTGGACAGAGGTTATAAGTCCGGTGTAAGAAGGGTTGGAATAATCAGTAATCGAGACATGGGCTTTTGCATCCTTTACCGTTGATAGGTTGTTAATCTCTTCTAAAACATCTTTCGCATTTTCTCCCAAAGTAAGCCTTCTATCGACAATAATAGTACAACTATCGGGAACAGCACATCGGGAGGGTGAGGCAGAGGATATTTCAGAGACAGTCAGACTACCTTTCCCTAAAAAGGTTTCGCTGCCCTTCAAGTTCTCATGTAAAGTTTTCAGTTGCTGGATAATAGGTAACATTTTATAGATTGCATTATCCCCTCTTTCGGGAGCCGAGCCGTGACAACTTACTCCATAAGTGGATATTTCAATTTCTGTTCTCCCTCTTTGGCCTCTGTGGATATTCAATGAAGTTGGTTCGGTAATTAGCACAAATTCCGGTTTTATATGTCTATCGCTGATAATGTATTGCCAGCAGAGACCTTCGCAATCCTCTTCCTGAACAGTTCCGGCAATAAGCAAGGTATAATCATCTACCAGTCCAAGTTCTTTAATAATTTTGCCGGCATATATCAGGGATGCCATCCCGGCTTTCTGGTCACTGGCACCCCGTCCCATAATAATCTGTTCATCTTCATAACCCAGGTAAGGGTCATGTTTCCATAAATTTAATTCTCCTGCTCCTACGGTATCAATATGGGCATCCATAGCAATTAAATGTTTCCCATTACCAATATATCCTAAGATATTTCCCATTGAATCTATCTCTACGCGGTCAAATCCTATTTTTTGCATTTCTTCTTTAATCCGTAGTACCACATTTTTTTCATTGCCGCTTCTGCTGGGAATAGCAATAAGCTCTCTTAAAAATTTAGCAATAGCAGGTTTGTATTCTTCCGCTTTTTCTATGACTTTCCAATAATCTAATTTCATATCCAATCTCATTTTCTTTATGATAGATTATTAATTTAATGGTTTACCTTTTTCAACTTTTCTACATCTTTTCTATATTCTAATTTTATTATTCTATAATAATATTTTACCACAAATACCAAATTATTTAGCTTATCATCTAAATAAATAATGCAACATGCTCCCTTTCTAGGCATATTAAAATTATTCAATAATTCTATAAAATGAGCTATCTCAAAAACTAATTATAATCCTCCCAGCGGGATGCCGGGAGGATTTCTCGTGAATTGCTATTCTTTTAGAAATTATTTTTTAGTATCTGATTCATTTTTGTCCCGGAATTTATCCCGGGCTGAACCAAATGCGTTTTTTAAATTGTTAAAGGCCTCTTCTGCTCCGGATTTCAATTCCTCCCAGGCGCCTTTACTTTCTTCTTTCAGCTCCTGTAATTTCTTTTGACTTTCTTCTCTTTTCTGTTTCAATTCCTTGATTTGTTCATGATACTTTTGCTTGGTCTCATCAGTCGATTTCTTTGCTTTCTCTTCCATTTTTTCTATTTCATCATCCCATTCTTTAAGCTGGCTGGCTAGCTTATCGATATATTCCTTCCTACCCATTCAATTCTCCTTTCTATGCTATTTTCTCTAAAGTTATACTACAGGATACTGCCCCCAGTACTATAGGTAGCAATCTCTACTAAATTATTGCCGGTATCAATTGTTTTATATCCCCAGCCGTCATAAAGTCCATCTGTACTTATCACATAGAAAGAGTGGTATCCGGTTGGAATATCATAAAAAGTTCCCTCACCATATTCGTCGGTTGTACCTAAATGATCACCGCTTGAATCATCTCCATCCATATATACATCATATTCATAATTATCATTGGTGATCACAATCTGAACGGTACCGGTTTCCGGTTCAGGCGGTCCTGGAAGAACAAATTCCACACATCCTGATAATCCAAGGGACAAGATAGCAACAAACAAGATTGGTAAAATTATTTTTTTGGTAAATCCTCTCTTCATAATACCTCTCCTTTCCTTTTAAATAAAATTTATTCGTAAATAACACTGCTTAAATTTCTCTCCTGATAAGCAGTAGAAACAATGAAGGAAATTAAACCAAACACAATTGATATCAATACTGGTAAAATGATTTTCCATCTTGCGTTTTTCATTTTACATCACCTATTTAATTCAAACACAAGCATTTATAACTAATATTATACCAAAGTATAGATAAAGTATCAATTTTGACTTAAAAACTATGTTTTTATCGTGATTCTGCCATTTATCAAGGCAAAAGCTAAAAAAATAAAAGCAGGGCATAAATTGTAAAAAAATATAACATCATACAGGGTAATTTTAAATATTATACAATAAATGCTACAATGAAACAGGTGCTGATTATTATATGTTATTTACTAGATAAAACTTTCAATAAATCTACGAAAGGAGAGAGAATAAAGAATGAAAAAGAGAAATATTTTTATTTTTGTCATAATAGTACTTCTGCTTCTGACTACCAGCACAGGGTATGCCCAGGAACCTTCCAGAGAAGAAGCCAGGATTAATAAGTCTATTGAAGTCTTCCAGGAAATGACGGCTAAGGAAAATCAGACCGGTGCTATGGGAGAGTTGTTAAACTCAGCCAGGGGAATTGCCATCTTCC
>CAZPII010000237.1:0-3196 GCA_964586485.1 uncultured Atribacterota bacterium
CACTCTTATCCATCACCTCAACTACTTCTGACACATCCTTGTAGGCATCGGACATTTCCTCTGCCAATGTAGCCCTACTCCTGGCTTTAACTATAATATCTTTTTTTTGTAATTCATCAAGAATATTTCTATTTTTAACTTCTCTTTTTGCCGCCCCACGACTCAACATACGTCCGGCACCGTGGCAGGTAGAACCAAAGGTATCTTGCATGGCTTTCTCCTGGCCGATCAAAACAAAGGAAAATCTTCCCATATCTCCTGGGATTAAAACAGGTTGACCTATTTCTCTATAACTGATTGGTAATTCGGGATGGTAAGGTGGAAAAGCCCTGGTAGCACCCTTTCTATGCACGCATAATTTAATTTTTTCGTTATTCCATCGGTGAACTTCCTTTTTGGCAATATTATGAGCAACATCATAAACCAGATTCAACCCCAGTCGTTCTTGAGAAAGCCCGAATATCTGATGAAAAATTTCTCTTACCCAATGGGTAATACACTGGCGATTAGCCCAGGCAAAATTGGCTGCACAGCACATTGCCTGATAATATTTTTTACCCTCCGGAGAATTAACCGGTGCACAGGCTAATTGCCTGTCAGGTATTCTGATATGATAACGCTGTACTGCTTTTTGCATAATTGACAGATGATCAGTACAAACCTGATGGCCAAAGCCTCGGGATCCGGTATGAATCAATAGTGTAACCATCCCTTTTTCAAGACCCATTTGCCTGGCAATATCCGGCTGGTAAATTTGGTCAATTACCTGTACCTCTAAGAAATGATTTCCCGAACCCAATGTTCCCAATTGGGAATAACCACGTTGTATCGCCCTGGAACTGATAATATCAGGGTCAGCCTGGTCCATTTTCCCATTTTCTTCTGTATAAATAATATCGTTTTTCACCCCAAAACCTTTTTGTACACTCCATTGAGCACCATTTTCTAAAACTTTTTTCATTTCCTGTGAATTTAATTTAATACTGCCCTCAGAACCAACACCGGAAGGAATTTTTTTATATAAATTTTCCACTATCAGATTCATCCTGTCCCTAACATCCTGCAGTCGTAAATTGGAACGAACCAAGCGAACTCCACAGTTAATATCAAAACCAACGCCCCCGGGTGAAATTACACCATCTTCAACTAGGGTAGCTGCTACACCCCCAATCGGGAAACCATATCCCCAATGGATATCAGGCATAGCCAGAGAATAACCAACAATACCCGGTAAAAAAGCAACATTAGCTACCTGATCAGGAGCCTGGTCTTTTATAATCTGTTTCATCAAGCCTTCAGAGGCATAAATACGCCCATTCACCAGCATTCCCGGACGAAAATCTTTTGGTATTTCCCAGATATAACTACCTTTTCGCTCTAATATCTCTTCCCATTTTTTTTTCATAAAACTAACCCCTTATAGCTAAATGAGCAAAACAGTTCTCTCTATTATTAGTATTAGCAAAATTTCTTTATATTCCCGGTAGCACTAGATATCAAAAATAATAGTTACTTCCCATAAACCTTTCTTGTTTTTAAAGACCTGCAACTCATGATATGTGACTGCTTTAATCTCCAATTCAACTTGGTAAGGAAAATCTCTGATTTTTACTCCTCTGATTTCGGCTTGAATAAATTCTTCAGTAAAATCTTTGATGTTAAAATCATCAAAGATTACATAATCGGTATTGTGGATATAAAGTAAATCACTTAACCAGGAAACCAGCAAATCTTCCAAACTGGAACCCTCACATTTGACCTTGTAGTATTTCCTGTTTTTTGTTTGTTCAAAAAAAGTTCTGGAACCTGTGATAAGAAAAAACATTCCCCGGGCTGCATTTTGGAATAAGTCCTGTTTTGTTCTTCCAAATATCTTTAATCCCACATCTGCTGTGTGTTCTATTATTTCATATTCTTTATCCATAATACAAATCCTTTGAAATATTGAAACAAAAAACTCTCGCATAAAATTATAGGTTTTTCAACATTTTATGTCAACGTTTCGAATTGCCTTTCCCTATAACCAATCGCTTGCACAGAAATAATTAATCAACTATAATTACAGACATGAGAAAAAACAATTTTTTATCGTGGTTTTTAATAATTATCATCTTTATGGTATTTTTTGGAGAATCATTCGCCGAAAATGAACCCAAAATCGGACTGGCTTTAGGTGCAGGAGGAGCCCGGGGATTTGCCCATATCGGGGTACTAAAAGTTCTGGAAAGAGAAGAAATAATAATTGACTATATTGCCGGAACAAGTGTGGGTAGCCTTATCGGTGCTTTGTATGCATTGGGATTTGATATCCTGGAAATTGAAAACATTCTTTTAAAAGAGGATTTTACTCAATATCTGACATTTAAAAATATTACCTTTGAACTAAAACAACATCAGAATGAAAATGTTCTCGGTTTCTCGATTAACATTCCAAAGTTAATCCTAAATCCGGGTTTACCTCAGGGACTGATCTCTACTACCGGTATAAGGGATAAATTTGACCAGATTTCTAAGTGGGCACATTTTGAATATGATTTAAAAATTCCCTTTAAAGCTGTTGCCACTGATTTGATAACAGGGGAAAAAATTATCATGGATAAGGGGAAGGTTTCTAATGCCGTAGCTGCCTCTATTTCTATTCCCGGCGTATTTTCTCCCTTTGAATTTGAAGATAAGATACTGGTTGACGGGGGATTAAAAGATCCCGTTCCGGTAGATATAGTTCGACAGATGGGAGCAGATATTGTAATTGCGATAAATTTACGAGATGTCATTGAAGAAAAAGAAGATCCCTACAATATTATTTCTATTGCAGATCGAAGTATTGATATTATGGTAGAAGATTTGACTCAACTTTCTCTGATCGGTGCTGATCTTATAATTAAACCACACTATAGGGGCAAGGCCTCTTTTTTGATGGAAGAAAAAGAAAGAGCAGCAATCATTAAACAGGGAGAAATTGAAACAGAAGATAAAATACCTGAGTTAAAAGAAATGATTACTAATTTTTAACTTTTTAAAATCTAACCATATAATCTAAAAACTTTATTGTGTAACCGATACTCTTCTTTCATTTTCTCCCTCTTGAGGAAAGTATATACTCTTCTTTTGTCTCCTCTCCCTTGATTTGAGAATTAACTTTTTTCTTATTTCCTCCCCCTCGTACGATAGTAGGGAGTATAAAATAGAATAAATT
>CAZPII010000238.1:0-3117 GCA_964586485.1 uncultured Atribacterota bacterium
CCATATGGGATAGCAATTGTTTTCTTCACTCGTTTCTCCTGTTTTGAAATTGTTTGCCTAATTAAATTTACCGTATCTCATAATAATCAATTCAACAAAATTATTTAATCTGATTATAATCAACAGACAATTTAATTACAATTTTAATTCTTTTCTATTGACTATGTGTTTTGGAGTATCACCAGTAAGCACTTTAATAACATTATCTGCTGCCTCTTCTACCATTCGTAAATCGGTTTCATAGGTATCCGTACCCAGATGAGGAGTTAAAACGACATTTTCAAATAACTTCAACTCTTGAGGAATATAGGGTTCATTCTCGTAAACATCTAATCCCGCTCCGGCAATTTTCTTGTTTCTTAAAGCATCAATGAGAGCTTCTTGATCTATCTCCTGGCCTCGCGCTGTATTAATAAAAAATGTGCTATTTTTCATCATGTCAAATTCGTTCTTACCAATTAGATGGTGTGTATTTTTTGAATAAGGTGCCTGCAATATTATATAATCCATTTCTTTTAGCAGTTTTTCAAAAGGAAGAAAATTTGCTTTAAAATCCAGATTTTCCTTTATTTCAATATCAAAATAAAATATTTCCATGCCAAAAGGAATACATCTTCGCGCAGTTGCTTGTCCCACCCCGCCAAAACCAATAAATCCAATCTTTTTTCTCCATAACTCATGACCCATAAAAAGCGCTTCTTGATACCACTGATTACTATTAGTATTTCTCAAATAGCGATCTGCTTCAGCAATTCGACGAGATAAAGCTAACATAATTCCAAATGAAATCTCTGCAGTTGCCTCTGTAACAGTTGTGGGCAAATTTGTTAATATTATTCCTGCGTCAGAAACTGCCTTGACATCAACTGTATCGTAACCAACCCCAAACTTGCTGATAATTTTTAATTTTTTCGCTTTTTTTATAAATTCAGCATTAATTTTCGCCCTACTCACAATAATTCCATCTAAGGCAGGAGCATATTGCATCAACTCTTTCTGGGAAAAATATACTTTGCCCTCCGGAGGTATAATTATGTCTGCTATTGTTGATAATTTTTTTAATCCCTCTTCTTGTAAGGCTCTTGTCAATAAAACTTTATATTCCATTTAAAACTCCTACACATAATTTAAAAAATAGTCTGACTATTAAAATCATAGACTTTTCAGCCAACCAGCGATATCTGGAATCTTTTCCAATTCCATGATCTCACCAAACAATTTCGTTGTTTCTCTTGAACTTTTTAGCACCTGATGAGCTAATTGAAAAAATTTTTCTTCTAATTTTCTCTCCTGAACCAAAAAAGTATTAGCTTGGTCTTGGTATGTTAATTTATCGCAAAATATTTTCCGATTATCGTCCAGAATAATATAAACTTCACTTAAAATCTTGTTTTGATTTTTTTGAAAAACAATATCAGCCTGTTTGTTTGATTCAATTTCAACCTTGGCTGCAAGATTCAATATTTCCCGATTATAAATATTTGATCTTTCGTACCATTTTAAAACATTTACTTTATGTACAGCACAAGCTATCCCGTAAGGAATAGAAAATCTCCCTTCCTTGTCTCCTTTGGGCTGTTTATTTATAAATGGCATCTTACTTAAATGTGTTATTGTTTTGATATTAATTTTTATTATCCTATCTATCTCTATATTATTCTTTTGAATACAATCTAGAATAATATCTATTGTGGAATGCATTAAACGACAACAGGGATAGAATTTAAAACCAACATCAAGTATAATAAAATTTTCATGAATGTCATCAAATATATCCTCTTTTATCCGGTTCACTTCCATGCCAATCATTTGCCAAAATCCAGTTTCTCCCTCGAAAATATCCTTGGGTCCTGTAAAACCATTTTTTGCTAATAATGCTGATTGAACACCAGCAATTGATGCCGAGCCGAAATTATTTTTAGTCATTGTAGGTCCTTCAAATCCATAAGTTGTTTTCATTACAGAAGGAACCGGAGCATTTGCTCCAGCAATTCCGAAAGCATTTAAAATATCTCCTTTATACAAGTCCAATAATTTACATGCTGCTGATGTTGACCCAAATACCTGCCAGGTACCATGACCCAAAACTTTCTTTCTTGTAACCAATGGTTGTAAGTTTATTCCAATTCTTAAGGAAATTTCATAAGCGATAACTACAGCAGTTATCAAATCTTTTCCTGACAGTCTAAGCAATTCAGCGAGGTTGATTGCCGGAGGAATAATTGTTGCCCCGGGATGCCCAATATAACAATCATCAAAATCCAATATATTCGCGGACATGGAATTAATGAATATTGAATTGGATAAAGTAGTCTTATGAGGATAACCTATGATAGAAGATTTACCTTTTTCTTCAAACAGTAGACTTTTTAATAATATATTGCCTTCCTGGGTAGGAATTCCTCCAAACATGCAACCAAAGGAATCTAAAATACATTCCTTTACTCTATGAATAACCTTAGGTGGATAATTTTCAAATCTACTCTTTTTGATATATTCAGCTATTGTATGAGTAATAAATTCATTCAATTTGCTTCAACCTGTATTTATTTCAAATTTATTTTGTTTTTAATAGTTCTTGATATACAATTTTGCCAGCTTTAATTTGTAAATCATAAACTGCCTCTTCAGAATACCAGCTGGTATGGGGAGTAATAAAAACATTGTCTAAATCCATCAACTTTGATTTCACATATTCATTCTCGTCTTTGTACTCTAAAAGATCCAAACCAGCACCGGCAATTTTCCCGTTTACTAACGCGTCATAAAGGGCTTCTTCGTCAATTAGCCCTCCGCGAGAGGTATTTATAATGAAAATCCCTTTTTTCATATTTTCAATTACTTTTTCATTTATTAAATGATATGTTTCCTCATTTAAAGGAGCGTGAACGGATAATACATCTGAATTCTTTAATAATTGTTCAAAGCTTACAAATTCAATCCATTCAAAAGAGTCTTTATCCTCAAAATATGGGTCATGGGCTATTATTTTTACGCCAAAACCTTTTAATCTCTCAGCAACTTTCCTGGCAATATTACCAAAGGCAAGCAAGCCAACCGTTAAACCGGAAAATCTTCTGATAGGTTTGACTTTTTCATAATCAAATTGCTGATTCC
>CAZPII010000239.1:0-3113 GCA_964586485.1 uncultured Atribacterota bacterium
GGGGAAGTCTATGTCTTTTAGAATATCATGGCCTAACTGAGGATGGCTCTTAATGAGGCTGAATTCTAAATCGCTCAATTTAGAGGGCTTGGTCAGTATTTCAGAAGGGATGCCTATTTTGCCAATGTCATGTATTAAAGAGGCAATTCGGGTACTCTCAGTCTGTTTTTTGGATAATTTAAGTTCCCTTGTTATACACAAGGCAAGCTGGGTAACTCTATCTTGATGGCCGGAGGTGTAAGGGTCACGGGTATCCACAATCTTAGAAATGGTCTCGATCGTGGCATCCATGGCCTTCTGGACTTTCTGTTCGGCTTTCTTGCGCTCTGTGATATCCCTTCCTACCCCGACTACCTCCTGCACTTTTCCCTCCTCATCAAGTATGGGAGACAAAGAAGTATGAACATATACATTACCCTGTTCAGCCTGGGTATAAGACCATTCATAAACCACAGATTCTCCCTCCAAGGCTTTTTCATTTGCTTTTTCATGAACTTCAGTATTATCGTCCCCTATAATTTCTCGATAAGTTTTTCCTATAAATTGCTCTGGTTTAAATCCCCAGCTTTCTACCCAGGAGCCATAAACACCTGTAAAACACTGTTCCCTGTCTAGTGTATAGACAATATCCTGCATGGAAGACATAATATTACGGAAACGATTTTCACTGGCAATAAGTTGTTTCTGGATAAGTTCTTTTTCAATCCTGTTCCTATAATTTCGGATAGCTTCCGTAATTGCCATAGGAAGCCGGTGTATATGCTCTTTAATTACATAATCATTAGCGCCTGCTTTCATGCATTCAACAGCCGTTTCCTCATTCATGGAACCGGTCAGAATGATAAAAGGAACATAATAGTTATAAGAACGAATAATCTTTAAGGCACTCATCCCGTCAAAGGTTGGCATAGAATAATCGGAAACAATAATATCCGGATGAAAATCCTCTAACGCTTTTTTATAATCGACTTCATTATCTACAACCTTATCAATAAAATTAATATTTTCCCTTTTAATAGCTCTCCTCGCCAGCTCAATATCAGAATACAGATCTTCTGCAAAGAGTATCTTCAGGTATTCTTTTTTATCCATACTCTCTCCTTTTAAATCCTATTTTAGAAGATAATCAGCCTTGAAACCTATCCGGGTTGCTGGTTTAATAAAAGCCAATAATAACCTATATTTTTTACTGCATCCACAAACTTATTAAAGTCAACCGGTTTAACAATATAGCTATTGACACCGAGCTGATAACTTTCCACCATGTCTTTTTCTTCTTTGGAAGAAGTTAATACAATGACCGGTATCCTTTTGCTTTGCGGGTTGCTTTTTATTTCTCTTAATACTTCCAAACCGTCAACTTTAGGTAATTTTAGATCAAGCAAAATGATCTTTGGGTACTTATTGCACTTTCTCTCTGAATATTTACCCTTTTTATAAATAAAATCCAGGGCTTCTGCTCCATCCTCAACAACCTGTATTTTATTTGATAAATTATTCTTTTTTAGTGCTCGAATTGCCATCTCAACATCATTTTGATTATCCTCTACAATTAAAATCTCAACTTCTTTCTCATAACTTTCCATTATAACCCCCTTCCTTCAACAAAATATTTTATTTCTCCGGTAATGTAAAATAAAATGTTGCTCCCCTGCCTTCTTCTCCTTCAGCCCATACTTTCCCGCCATGTCTGAAAATAACTCTTTTTACAATCGCCAACCCCACACCGGTACCTTCAAATTCATTCTCTCGATGTAATCTTTGAAATACTCCAAATAATTTGTGTGTATATTTGGGATTAAACCCCGCTCCAAAATCTCTTATAAAAAACAGTATTTCGTCTTTTTCTCTTTTTGAACCTATTTCAATCTTTTTCTTTTCTGATTTGGAACTATATTTAAGGGCATTTTTAATCAGGTTTTGCCAGACGCTTTTCATTTGACTTGAATCATATTTTACCACAGGCATATCATTAATGGTAACATCAAATTCTTTTTTCTCTTTCTCTGTAGCCACCTCATAATAAATAGATTTCACAACACCGGTCATATTCGCTTCCTGCAGCTTCATTTCAATGCGGGAAATACGGGAAAGATTAAGCAAGTCAGTAATCAGTTGATCCATTTTTACAGCATTAGCACGGATGGTATCAAGATATCTTTTACCCTCATCATCGAGCTGGGAAGAATAATCTTCCAGTAGAAATTTTGAGAAACCATTAATAGCACGTAGCGGTGCCCGCAAATCATGGGAAACAGAATAAGCAAAAGCTTCTAGCTCTTGATTTGACTCTTCCAATTTTTTTCTTTCAGTCTTTAATTCAGCAGTAATTTCATTGAGATCCTCTACCATATAGAGTAAAGCTTTTTGACTTTTATCCAGTTTTGCTATTTGTTCTTTCAGCTGTGCAGTTCGCTGGGTAACTTTAACTTCCAATTCATTTTTCAATTTTCTTAATTCTGATTCTGCTTTTACCTGTTCGGTGATATCCACAATATTTCCGTAAATACGTTTCACTTTTCCGTCTTCCATTTCAGCCTGGCCGCTGGTACGCACCCATTTTTTGATTCCATCAAATGATTTAAATTGCACAACCAGATCATAGGGCCTCCCTGTCTTTAATGCTTTTTGAAAAGCAGCATCCACTTTCTCCTTTTCACCCGGCAAGTAAAAATTAATATCCTGAAAATAATCAGACGAATGATACTCTTCAGGGCTCACACCATAAATATCATAAACACCATTGGTCCAGGTGATTTTTTCTGTTTCTACATCATATTCCCAACCGCCGATTTTGGATACTTTTTCCATCTCAGTTAATAACAACTGCTGTTTCCTTAAATTATCCATTGTCTTTTTATGTTCTTCAATCTCATTATACAAACTACGAGTCCTCTTACTCACTTGTCTGCGCAGAATAATGATAGAACTAATCAGAAAGAAAATAAATAAAGGAATAAAAATATATAGGGCAATAGTCAAAACTTTTCTTAAGGGAATCTCTTCTATAATTGTGGGACCAAACCACTTTAATTTTATCCTGTCATAAGTTCCATCTGCTATGACAATGGAAAGGCCTTCATTCAGGCGCGATAACAGCTCTGTATTACCTT
>CAZPII010000240.1:0-3105 GCA_964586485.1 uncultured Atribacterota bacterium
ATTAGAAGTAGTACAAAAGTTAATCTGGAGGTTTTTTTCATCATCAATGCTCCATCTAGACCGAAACAAGAAGACAGTATTCCGGACTTACATTAAAATTCACCATATCACCCTTTTTTAGCAGTGTTTCCGGCTGAATTTTTACCATAAGAAGTTCATCACCAACCTTAATTTCTCCCTCATAGGCTTCACCAATAAAAACCAGGGTTTCTACCTTACCTCTTAGAAGATTCTGTCCATCGGTAGATTGGCCTTCGTTCAAATGGATAAATTCCGGCCGGATACATAAAACAACATCGCTCCCTACTGGAAATTCACGTTTCTGGCAATTAAAGGTACCCATTTCGGTATCAACAATGGTTTTATTATCCTGTTGAGCTTTTACCACAGCCTTGATAAGATTGGCTCTACCAATAAAGTCTGCTACGAAACGGTGGGACGCATCGAAGTATATCTTTCTTGGAGAGCCAATCTCTATAATTTTTCCGGATTGCATTACCGCAATTATATCAGAAAGAGCCAGGGCTTCAATCTGATCATGAGTTACATAAACAGCTGTTATATTGAGTTCACTAAGAAATATTCTCAACTCTTTTCTGGTTTCTTCTCTGAGCTTTGCATCCAGATTACTTAAAGGTTCATCAAAGAGAATAACCTTGGGTTCCGCAATTAAAGCTCTGGCAAGGGCTACACGCTGCTGCTGTCCACCTGAGATATTGGTTGCCGGTCGGTGTTCAAATCCTTCTAATTTCACAAATTGTAAGGTTTTTTTAACTCTCTTACGAATTTCCGCCTTGGGAACTTTTTGGATTTGGAGTGGGTAGGCAACATTGTTAAATACATCCATATGCGGCCAGATAGCATAGGTTTGAAATACCATGGCCAATCCCCGTTTCTCCGCCGGAACATATATACTATCTTTGCTGGACCAGACTACCTCATCACCAATCGTAATTTCACCAGAATCAGGTGTTTCCAAACCAACAATACAGCGAAGAAGTGTAGTCTTACCACAACCACTGGGTCCCAGCAAAGTAAATATCTGCTTACTGGGAATTGTAAGATTTACCTTGTCCAATGCCTTTATAGTCTTGCCTTCAGAAAAATAATACTTGCTGACACCTTTAATTCGGATTTCCACGATTACCCTCCTTCGTTTGCAGCTCAGCCGATATGATTAATAAACATTGAATATTTCCCCAAACTCTTCTCCCCATTGCTGAGTTTCTTCATCTGATAGTTCCCGAATGGCAATTACTTCTGCCTTATCCATATCTTCTATGGGAGGAAAGACTCCCGGTGCCAAAACATATTCACCCACCTGCTCTGCCAATATGGACATGGCTTCTTCTGAGAGCCAGTAATCTACAAAAGCCTTGGCTTCCTCTGGATTTGGAGCAGATGAAGTCACTGCAATAGCCCGTGGAGTTCCTAGAAGAGGCTGTTCTATCCGGGCCCAATCCAAAGGTGCAGGGGCTTTAGTAATAATATATTTGGGCATGGAAATACCAATATGTTTTTCACCACTTTCTATCGGTGCAGGAGTAGGACCAAAAGAAGCCACAAACATAGGATTGTTGGCAGCTAAACCTTCAAGAAAATCTCTCCAAGCTTCTTCTGTATCGAAGACATTCTCTTTCAGGCCCACCAACCAGGATATTGTAGTAGGATGAATAGACGGATTAGCCATAACAATTCTGTCTTTCCATTTAGGATCAGTCAAATCTTCATAACTTTTTGGAACATCTTCCGGATCAACCATTTCTTTGTTGTAGATAAGCCCCACATATTCAATTCCGAAAAGTTGAATACCGTCTTCCCAGGTCCACTCCGGATAATCCTGAGCAGCAGGAGAAATATAAGTAGAAAGAACTCCTCTATCCTTTAGTATTTCTAAAACAGTTATGGGAGCCTGTATCACATCAGCCTGTAATTTTCCTGCTTCAAATTCGGTAATGACTGTGGCCAGAAACTTATCAGCAGAGATCCGGGTATACTCAGCATCAATACCTGTTTTTGTTTCAAAGGCATCTATAATGGGCTCGATGGCTGTAATATTGGCGTAAAAGGAAACTTTTTGTGCAGAAACAGTAAACCCTAAATACAAACATAAAATTAAAGTAATTCCAATAATACACAAATATTTTTTCATTTTTAAATTACCTCCAAAATATTTTTAATTAATCTAATTTCGATTATACTAAATATCTGAATTTAATGAAAATACAATGTGTTTTACTTTTTTTGCAAACACCTCCTTTATTGATAATTGATCAAATTCAAGCATTATTATTTGGCTGCCAACAGGCAACTGGTAACTGTCCATAAATAATAGAAAAGACTATTATCTCTGTAATTTTTATTATATCATTTAAGAGATGGTTATATAATTTTAAGATTACAGATATGGTAAAGAACCTAAAGATGAATAATGTTTATTCAAACTATTAAGTGCTTCAATATCTTCCTGACTAATTTCGAAATCGAAAACATTCAAATTTTCTTCCAGGTGCCCAATCCCAGGACAGGGATCATGTTACCAGAATGTAACTGCAACTTAGAATCGAAATTTATCATTGTTTGGGCATTCCTTTTATTATAAAACATTAAATTTAGGAATATTTTAAACTTATATAATTCGTCCCGTTTCTAATTATATTAAAAACATAATAACAAAATAAATGAGATTTATACATTAGAACTAAAGAAAAGAACACTGTAGGGAAAATTACCTGATTTCAAAAGAATTAAATTCACCCTTATAAGTCAGTTCATTCACTTCTACCTCTGTAACCTTAGACTGGATCGGTCCTTTTTTTATCCAGGATACCATCTGGCTAATTCTTTCCTCATCGCCTTCTATTATTGTTTCTACTTTGCCGTCTATTCGATTCTTTATCCAACCAGTTACACCTAATTCATTTGCTTTCTTTAATGCAGAATATCTGAATCCAACACCCTGTACAATTCCTGAAACAATGACTTGATATCGTTTTTTACTCATCAACAGCTTCTTTAAATAAAAATTATCATTAAAAATATCTAACTATTAAATATTTCTTTAATTCCCAATTCTTCTAATTTTTCTTTTTCAATAAGCTCTTT
>CAZPII010000241.1:0-2452 GCA_964586485.1 uncultured Atribacterota bacterium
TCTGGTTTTATGCTTTTTCTCTCAGTATCATTGCCACAATTTTTGCCTATCTTTTTTATATTGGTGGGTTATCAAAGGGAATAGAAGCCTCAAAAGCCGGGATTATCAGTACGATTGAAGTGGTTGTATCAGTAATAATAGCTTATTTATTTTTTAATGAACAATTAGATGGGTGGAAATTAGTAGGTATTTTAATGGTGGTGGGATCGGTAATTACAGTCCAGTTAGATCGACTAATGGCAAAAAGAACGTATAATGAAACAAAAAATTTTTCAACTAATTCACCTAAAAAATTTTAACCTAAGATAAAAAACTAGAGCAATATTTCTTCTCTTATTTACTACAATAGAGCGGTACTAAAATATCTCTCTGCCCGGTCAGGCAATACAGTTACAATACGATTTTTACCATTATCCAGATGCAAAGCAGTAAAAACATTTGCCCCTGAAGAGGTGCCTACAAGTACTCCTTCCTGGATTGAAAGTAACCTGGTCGTTTCAATAGCCTCTTCGTCAGATACAGTGATGACAAAATCAACAAGATTCACATCCAGAACACCCGGAATAAAGCCATCTCCAATACCTTGAATCTGGTGCAATCCCGGTTCTTTCCCCAGAAGAGCAGCACTGTTTTTTGGCTCTACTGCAACAATTTTAATAGCAGGATTTTTTTCTTTTAGAAATTGGCCCATACCCTGTAGAGTTCCACCACTGCCTACTCCTGCTACAAAGATATCAATTTCTCCTTTAGTGTCTCTCCAAATTTCGGGACCAAGAATCTTATAATGTGTTTCAGGATTTTTTGGATTAACAAATTGATCAGTAATAAAAAATCTCTCGGGCTCTTTCTCGGTTAAATTTTTTAACTTTTTAATAGAACCTGTCAAACTCTCCTCTGCAGGAGTAGCAATAATTTTTCCTCCAAAGGCTTGAATTATTTTTTTTCGCTCTTCACTCATATTTTCCGGCATCACACAAATAACTTCATAACCCTTTTGTACACCAATAAGAGATAAACCGATACCGGTGTTACCCGAAGTCGCTTCAATAATACTCATTCCAGGTTTTAATATTTCGTCTTTTTCTGCTTCTTCTATAATATATTTTGCTACTCGATCTTTAATACTTCCTCCGGGATTCAAAAATTCTGCTTTCGCAAATACATTTCCGGAAGATATTTTATTTAAGCGAAGAAGTGGCGTATTTCCGATAGATTCAATGATATTGTTAATTAACATTAAAACACCTTCCTGTCTTTGAACCGAATAGCTTTGGTATCTTTTAACTTAGATAATAAATATATCTCGAATTTCGATTTTAAAAGAATAACTTTAATATGCTAGCAAAAATAAATAGAAATAGCAATACATAATAGTAACAGAAATCATATTATTTTTTTCTTAATTTTAAAACAGATTGCGGGCTTACATGTTTATCTTCCCAGTTAATCTGATTTCTCTCTTTCATCTCCTCCAGGGTTCGGTATATATCAGCTATTGGATACTGATTGGGCATAATATAGACTAGATCCTGTGCGGTTACCTGTTCTTTTTCTTCTAACAATCCTTTAAGATTATTTATAATTAAACTACTAATCTCCTGGTATTTATCTTGTTCTTCTTCTTCTTCTGATTGTGAAAATTCTGTTGATTTTAAGGTGGTTTTTAAAGACTGGGAAGACTCGGCTGTTTTTTGGTTCAAATACCCGGTTTTTTCCTTCATTTCTAGATAGGCAGTTTCGTAAATAGACTGTGACAAATTTTCCAGGCTATCAATATTTTTTCTCATACTGGTCATTAATGATTCAATTTTTTTAAATAAGTTTAAAGACCAAAAATAAAAAATAACACCCAGGCATAAGGCTAACAAAATAATACCGCTAGCCAGTAATTGTGACGTTTGTCCAAGAACCGGAATATTTTCCATTACTCTTTCTCCTTTTGGGGATTATTTTTAATTTCCAAATTATCCTGCTGTTTGCTTTTTATAAAGGATTTATCATGATATAGAAGTGCAGGTAATTTCTCTAAACGAACAGTACTCATCTCTAAACTTTTAGACATTTCAGTAACCAGTAAAGATAGTTGACTATAGAGTCGAAAAAACATCATGGCAAGCCAGATGGTAAACAGGCTGATAATAATGGCTAGAAAAGAAACAATTAACACAATTATTTCAATATGATTCATAAATATCTCCTCTCCTGACAATCATAATAATTTCAGATACTTACATAATTCTAAAAGAAATAATCCGACATTCTGATGGACTGTTACGGTAGCTTTATTGTCTAGATGTGTCTTCATATAATTAATGATAACTAAATTCGCTTTTTGCGCCAGGCTATAATCCGGTAACATATTAGCAGGAGATACTTGTAATGAGGACCCTGCTACTAAGAATAAATCTGCCTTACTGGCTTCATCAATAGCCTTATCTAGATTAATAAGTGC
>CAZPII010000241.1:2462-3100 GCA_964586485.1 uncultured Atribacterota bacterium
AATAGGGAATCTTATGATTATTTTCTTCTATTTTTTTAAGCAATGTTGTAGAAGAAATTTGCTTCCCACAGTTAAAACAAATAGCCTGACCTAAGTTGCCATGAATTTCCAGTACTTTTTGAGAACCTGCCTTTTGGTGCAAACAATCAATGTTCTGGGTAATTAAAAATTGTAAATACCCTGTTTTTTCCAGTTGAGCAAGGGCAACATGTGCTTGATTGGGAGAAACTTTTTGTAGTTCTTCTATTCTGGGACGATAGAACTGATAGAAACGTGCCGGATTTTCCTGAAAAGCCTCTATACTGGTAACTTCTATTGGATTTACTTTAGACCATAGCCCTTTACCGGGTGTTCGAAAATCAGGAATACCGGAATCGGTACTTACTCCCGCCCCGGTTAGACAGACTGTATATTTCGAATTTTTTATTAATGCACTTATTTTTTTTACTTTTTGTTCATCTATTTCTGACACTGTATTATCGTCAGGGAAATAAATTCCCTGAAACTCCTTTTATAGTCAGTGATTTAAACCAGAAAACCCTGCGTTTCAAGTTAAACATTAAATCGAAAATTGATAATATCACCATCTTCGATAACAGTATTTTTTCCTTCTACTTTTAATAATCCCTTTTCCTTTA
>CAZPII010000242.1:0-3097 GCA_964586485.1 uncultured Atribacterota bacterium
CCCTGTTTTGCCATTGCCCATATTCAGGATATTCAATTAGCTCAATGGTATCAGAAAGAATTACAGTCACACTTTCCGAAGGCTGAAATGTATATTACAGAAGGATCTCCCGCTCTTAGTGTGCATATCGGTAAAGGTGGAACTGCTATTGCTGTTATGGGGGATTAAAAAAAATTAATTACAGGATAGATTCTCAATAATATTTTAAAGGAGTATAACATTGAAGATTGGTTGCTATCATTTGGTGTCAAATATTCAGAATCAGAATAATATAAATCTTTCTTTAGAACCTTTTCTTAAGTCAATTGAAAAACACCTGGGAGAACCATTAACACCCATTGGTCCGGGAGATATAAAAAAAGAACCCATCTTTCCGGTTATCCTGATTAAGTCCGGAGGTGTAGAGGAAAAATTTAAGCGCATTTACCAGCAATTTCCTTCTCCTTATTTTCTTTTGGCCGGTTGTTTACATAATGCTCTACCCGCAGCACTGGAAATAAAGGAATATCTAAATAATAGAGGGGAACAGGTTGAGATTTTGCATGGATCAGCAAAATGGATTGCCGAACGTCTGAAACTATTAAAGAAAATAATGGAAACCAAAAAGGCCTGTCGTCAATACAAGGTTGGAGTACTGGGGAAGCCTTCTGATTGGCTTATCGGTAGTGGTGCGGATTATAATGCTATTAGAAAAAAGCTGGGTATAAAAATTTATGATATTCCTATAGAGGAAATGATCAGACATATTGATCAGGTAAAAGATAATGATATTCCATCTAATTTAGATATTATACCAACCGATTTTGAGCCTGAGATGCTACAGCAGTCATTGCGTATCTATCAGGGATTAAAAAATTTAACCTTAGAATATAAATTTAATGCAATTACCGTTCGTTGTTTTGATTTGCTTGATTTCTATAAAAACACTGGTTGCCTGGCTTTATCATTATTAAATAGAGAGGGTATTGTAGCCGGATGTGAGGGCGATATTCCTGCTCTTGTTTCTATGATTATTGCTTATCAATTAACTGAACAGCCTGTGTTTATGGCCAATCCGGCATGTATTGATCAAGAGAAGAATAAAATTGTGTTTGCCCATTGTACAATACCGATAAATATGTGTGAAAGTTATGAATGGGAAAGTCATTTTGAGTCAGGTTTAGGCATTGCCGTTCGTGGAAAAGTTAAAAATGGTCCGGTGACCCTGTTTAAATTGAATGGAAATATAGACAAGTATTTTCTTTCAGAGGGGGACTTGACAGAAAATTTAGAATCCCCCAACCTGTGTCGCAGTCAGTTAAACGTTGTTCTTAAAGAACCGGTGATAAATTTTTTAGAAAAATCCATTGCCAATCATCATGTTATCTGTAAGGGGAGGCAGGTTGAAAAATTTGAAAAGTTTCTTTCATTGGTGATGAAGTAATCTTAAATTGGTGGATATCAAAAATCATGTTTTTCTGTAATAATATATTTTCTTAGGAAAGAGGTCTTTGTATTGAAAATCGGGATAATCTCAGATATTCATGGAAATGCCGAGGCATTAAAGGTTGTTTTGGGGAGATTAAAAGATGTAGACCAGATTATTTGTTTGGGAGATATTATTGGATATGGCGCGGATCCTATGTATTGTATTGAAAAAATTAAAGGATTGGGGATTCCGTCAATTAAAGGTAATCACGAAGGTACAGTTATTGGAGAATTGGATTTACATTATTTTAATGAGGACGCTCGGCAAGCTATCCAGTGGACCAGAAAACAACTGAAAGATCAGGAAATTAACTATTTAAAAATGCTGAAGCGAAAGATTACGATTTCTGAAGATGTATTAGGAGTTCATGGTAGTCCCCGACAACCTCTCTGGGAATATATCCTGGAGAAACAGACCGCAGAAGAAATTTTTGATAGATTTGATTTTAAAATTTATTTTATCGGACACAGTCATATTGCCGGATGTTTTTCATTTCATCAAAAAAATCAATTTGTGAATTATTTTAATACTGTTAAGGGAGCAGAGATCGTCATTCAACAGGAGTATAGCTATATTATTAATTGTGGCAGTGTTGGTCAACCCAGGGACGGAAACCCCCAGGCAAGCTTTGCAATTTATGACACCGACCGTCTTACTGTAAAGATTGTAAGGGTTGATTATCCAATTAATAAAGCACAGGCTAAGATAAATAAAGCCCATTTACCTCATTTTTTATCAGAAAGGTTAACTTTGGGTATTTAAAAAGATAGTTAGAGGTGGATTGTAATGATGAAAGAAGCTATGTTTTATAAAAAATTTAAAAATAATAAAGTAAAATGTGAGCTTTGTCCTCACCAATGCGAGATTTTGCCTGGGAAGAGAGGATTGTGTCGGGTAAGGGAAAACAGGGAAGGTGTTTTATTTAGTTTGAATTATCAACGTTTGATTGCTGCTCACATTGATCCTATTGAGAAAAAACCTTTATTTCATTTTTATCCCGGTTCCCAATCCTATTCAATTGCGGCTATAGGGTGTAATTTTCATTGTTTACACTGTCAGAATTGGTCAATATCCCAGGTTAAAGGAGATGTCATCAAAGGGGAGGAAGTTTCTCCGGAGAGAGTTGTGCAAAACGCTTTAGATAATAACTGTCTATCTATTTCCTACACCTACACCGAGCCAACTATTTATTATGAAACAGCTTACGATATTTCCCTTCTTTCCCGTGAAAAGGGACTAAAAAATATTTTTGTTACCAATGGCTATATTGGCTCCGAAGCACTCAACTATATAGCACCGTACCTGGATGCTGCAAATATTGACCTAAAAGCAATGAGTGAAGATTTTTATCATAAGATATGTGGTGCTAAATTACAGCCCGTGCTAGAGCGCATTAAACAATATTATGAACTGGGAATTTGGATTGAGATAACAACTTTAATTATCCCGGGATACAATGACCAAAGAGAAGAATTAGAACGCATAGCTGAATTTATAGCAGGAATTGATAAGGGAATACCCTGGCATGTTACAGCTTTTTATCCTACCTACCAATTAAATGATACACCTCCTACTCCCTTATCTACCCTGAAACGCGCTTATCAAATCGGAAAAGAAAAAGGACTTCAC
>CAZPII010000243.1:0-3088 GCA_964586485.1 uncultured Atribacterota bacterium
GACTGGCTCCCCGGGCAGGATTCGAACATCAGTTAATAAAATTCATATTATGGGTTAAGTTAACTTATCATATTTCTTTATAGACTGCTAGATTTTAGTTGATAGATGGCTATAAATAATAATGCAAATGAAATCTGTATAATGAATATAGTAATAATTCGCTTGATAGACATTGTCAGACCTCTTTGCTATTTTAAAGAAAGACTGCTATATTTTCATAAAATGTAGTTATAAGTTAAATAAAACTAACTATTCAATACGGTCGAAGGCCTGTTCCAAATCTGAAATGATATCTTCAGGTTCCTCGATACCTACCGAAAGTCTGACTAGACCATCGGATATGCCTGCAGTCAATCTCTCTTCCCTAGTACAAGAAGAATGGGTCATCGATGCAGGATGCTGGATAAGAGAATCCACATTACCCAGGCTTACTGCCAGATGAATCATTTCAACATTATTCATAAGCGTAATCCCTGCATTCAGTCCACCTTTAAGCTCAAAAGCTATCATTGCACCAAATCCTTCTGCCTGTTTTTTGGCCAGGCTGTGCTGTGGGTGAGAGGTGAGACCAGGGTAATAAACTAACTTAACCTTCGGGTTATTTTCCAGCCATTTGGCTACTAACATCGCATTCTTTTCATGTTTTTCCATTCGTATTCCAAAAGTCTTCAGACCAATATTTAAAAGCCAGGCCTCAAATGGACTCATGACGGCTCCAATATCCTTGAGTGTAGTTTCTTTAACATTGTTTATAAATTCCTGGCTTCCTGCGGTTGCCCCTGCTATTACCAGACCATGGCCACCTATATATTTAGTGGCACTGTGTACAACCACATCACAACCTAATTCTAAAGGTCTTTGCCAGTAAGGAGTCATAAAGGTGTTATCCACTATTACCGTTACTCCATGTTCCTTAGCAGCCAGGGCAGTGGCTTTAAGGTCTACCAGGCTCATATTAGGATTAGCAGGTGATTCTACGTAGATAATCCTGGTATTGGGTTTAATAGCAGCTACAATATTGCCGGTATCTGTTGCATCAACATAAGTTGTTTCTATATTAAATCTTTTTATAAAATGGGATAAAAACACATGGGTACAACTGTAAAGAGATTGTGCCGCGACAATATGATCTCCAGCATCTACCAGTGCCATTATCGAGGCAGAGATGGCTCCCATACCGGATGCAAAAGCCGCAGCATCTTCGCCTCCTTCTAACAGAGCTATTTTTTTCTCAAATTCCCTAACAGTAGGATTGCCTAAACGAGAATAAATATAACCATCTTTAGAGCCGGCAAATCTATTTGCCCCTTGTTCTACATTTTCAAAAACAAAGGTTGATGTCTGGTATATAGGCCTAATATGTGCACCTGTTAGTGGGCATGGTTCAGAATATAACGCCTTAGTCCCTTTCTTTAGTTTATCCATATCCATATTGTTTTCCTCTTTCCATCATAAAGAATGTTTATTTGTATTTGTAAATAATATACACCATTTATACTGAAATATCCCACTATTTTTCCTAAAAAATATATTCAATGATAAGGCACACCCAGTAAAAATGTTGAAAGATTGCATTGTATGGCTTCTAGAAAGAGCAATTTTCACAATTTCTATCTAATTGATGTTATTGATAAAAATTATTTTTCAATTTAAAAGAATGTAGCAAAAAGATAGACAGAATCTCTAAGAGAGAAATTCTGTCTATAAATCGTTGTTTGGTTACCTACTAGTAGTAAATATAACAAGATTAAATAATACATTTAGAATTCAATTTCTACATCCACCGCATCACTTTCCGTACAACCTTCTGATTGTTGTGTAATACTAAGTTCATTCCCTAAGGTATGGTCAAAATCTTGAGGAAAATCAGCTTCCACAAGAGTGAAGCCTCCATTTTCATCTGCTGTTGTGGTAACAGTATGACCTTCGGAATCAGTGATAGTAACCGTAGCTCCTGGTTGCACTGCACCAACTCCTCCGCTGATTATCATCCCCCCAGTTGCAGCGGTACCTCTACTGACTGTGATCTTCGATGCATCCGGTGGGGGGCATTTTTCCTCTACCGGAGGAGATGTACAGCTAAGGAGCAGAATTGAAACTTATTTTAGATAATCAATCGAATCATTTGACTTGATATATCACCCCTAAAGAAAAATCAATTTAGTAATCTAATTATTGTCATAGATAAGATCAGACGAAGAATTGATAATCCTTTCTCTGGTTTTAAAAACAAAAATGAAACTAGACTTTGGTTACCTTTTTGATATCAATGTAGTTTAACTGTTAATACGATAAATTATATATACTTTACTGTATGTTAATTATTAATTGACTGGTGCTTCATGCATATTATTTTTATTTTAATATAACTTTTTGTGTTTATCCAGAAAAATTCAATTTGGCCTATTTCTGATAAATTAATAAAAAACCCCTCAGTTGATGCTGAAGGACTGGAATTTACTGGCTCCCCGGGCGGACTCGAAAAATAGTCACTAAAAATATGTTTATGGTTTAAATCACCGTACAAAATTTCTTTTAATATGGCAAACTATGATTAGGAGTTGAAAGAAAATAATCAATTGCTTCTATCTTTTTTGATGCCAAAAATTTTTATTTGCTTCTATGAATAATCTTTTCTATAATTGGGGCAGCAAATATCGCATCCGCCTAAGAAGATGGTTTTTAATGATTAAATAAAATTTTGAAGAGATATCAAATAACTAACAAAAATAATTTTCCAACAGGAGATAAGTTGTATTATGAATAAAAATCCTAAAAAAATAGTCACCTTTATCGGATTGACTTTTTTCTTAAATTATCTATTATTTTTTCTCTATTTTCTTCTAGGCGGGAAATGGGTGATGCCTGGCTCGCTTATAATAGCAACTGCTTATATGTTTATCCCTATGATAGTTGCCATTATTGTCCAAAAAGTAATGTATAAAGAACCGGTAAAAAAACCGTTAGGAATTTCTTTTAAGTTTAATCGCTGGTTTCTGGTAGCATGGCTACTTCCGGTCATGATTGCCTTTGCCACCCTGGGAGTTAGTCTCCTCTTCCCCGGGGTAGAATATTCTCCGGAAATGGC
>CAZPII010000244.1:0-3070 GCA_964586485.1 uncultured Atribacterota bacterium
CCGGAAAGCCATATTGTCCGTCTTGGGGAAGAAGATAATTTTTGGAAGGTCGGCCCGATAGGCCCTTGCGGACCTTGTTCTGAAATATACATTGATCTCGGACCAGAAAGGGCTACCAAAAGAGGTGGAGGCGTAGGAGTCGATGACCGCTATCTGGAACTTTGGAATCTGGTTTTTATGCAATTCAATAGAAAGGAAGATGGTTCACTGGAGCCTCTACCAAATAAAAATATTGATACAGGACTGGGTTTAGAAAGAATTGCTTCTGTATTGCAAAAAGTACCTTCAGATTTTGAAACAGATTTATTTTTACCTATTATACGTTACACTGCCGAAAAGGCCGGTATTCATTACCAAGAAAATGAAAGATATGATATTGCCTTAAAGGTTGTTTCGGACCATATAAGGGCTTTAGTCTTTATGATATCTGACGGTATATTGCCGTCTAACGAAGGTAGGGGTTATGTATTAAGAATGCTTTTGAGAAGGGCATTCCGCTACGGAAAGGTCATGGGCCTGGATGATCCCTTTTTATATGATCTCGCGCCACTTGTTATAGAACTTATGCAACAAGCTTACCCTGAATTAAAAGAAAAAGAAAAAAATACCTATGAAATCATTTTAACTGAAGAAAAACGTTTTCAGGAAACTCTCAGTCTTGGGCTCAACATTTTGGAAACTTATATTGAAAAATTAAATCGCGGCAATCAAAAAATATTAAGCGGAAAAGATGCTTTTACTCTCTATGATACTTATGGATTCCCCCTGGAAATTACCAAAGACATTTTAGCAGAAACAGGACTATCTGTAGACGTAGAAAGTTATGAAAAATATATGACAAAACAGAAGGAGCGCTCAAGACAATCCTGGGGACCTGCCAAAATCGATACCGGAGCACAGGAAAAACAGGAAAAGATTTACCGGGAAATTTTAACGAATTATGGAGAAACAATTTTTACCGGATACCATCAAATTTCATCCGATACTAAAATTATCGCTCTAATCCAGGAGGGGAAACAGGTAGAAAGAATAGATTCCGACCAGGAAGGTATATTAATATTAAAGGAAACTCCTTTTTATGCTGAAAAAGGTGGACAAAAAGGGGATTGTGGGGTAATTTATAGTTCGAACGGAACATCTGCATCGGCTTACGTTTATGACACTCAAATGCCTTTAGAAGGAATTATTGCTCATTATATAAAAATGGAAAAAGGTTATTTCCAAATAAATCAAAAAGTAAAAACAGAAATTGATGATCAAGAAAGAATTGCCATTGCCGCAAATCACACTGCGACTCATTTGTTACATCATGCCTTAAGAGAAATTCTAGGGAATCATGTTAAACAATCTGGATCTTCAGTTACAGCTCAACATCTTCGGTTTGATTATACTCATTACAAGCCCTTAAAAGTAGAAGAATTGGAAAAAATTGAAAAAATAGTCAATGAAAAAATTGAAGAAAATTATCAGGTAAAATCAGAGATTATAAATTACAAAACTGCTCAAGAAAAAGGGGCGATCGCACTATTTAGTGAAAAATACGGTGATGAAGTCAGAATGATTGATATTGGGGGTTTTAGCCGAGAACTTTGTGGGGGAACTCATCTGGACCAAACCTCTAAAATTGGTATTTTCAAAATAATTTCTGAACAGGGTATCGGAAGCGGAATTCGCAGAATTGAAGCAGTAACCAGAGACAGGGCATGGAAAGTTATCAAAAAAATGGAAAACGAATTACAGGAACTGGAGATGCTGCTGGGAACATCTCGCAAAAAAATGGTTGAGAAAATAAAGCAATTGCTTTCTGAAAATGAAACCATAAAACGTGAATATAAATTACTCTGGAAAAAAATGCTACCATATCGTGTAGATGAAATAATTCGGAATAAAAAAACAATTGGTCAAAACAATGTTATCACATCAATAATTGATACCAAGGACAAGAAAGAACTAAGAGAGGCAGGAGATTTAATTAAGGAAAAAATAAAGTCCGGAATTATAATCCTGGCAACAGAATTTTCAGATAACAAAAGTAATATCATTGTAATGGTAACTGATGATTTAATTAACAATGGATATGACGCTGATAAAATTATCAAACCAATTGCCCGGGCTATTAACGGTCGAGGAGGCGGTAAGAGACATTTTGCTCAAGCCGGTGGTACAAATCCGGATAAATTAAAAACTATTTTTGAAAATATTGAAAATATTTTAAATATCTAACTACTACCCGCCACGCGGGTGAGATATTTACAACTACATTGAAATACCCAACCTATCTTCCCACATATGATTATTCTTAATCCCAAGTCCAAAGTCCAAAACAGGTAGTTATATTGCTTAGAGATATTTAGTCAAAATATAAGAAAAAATGCAGTAACCAAGAAAAAAGCTAAACCTTTTTTAGGGGTTGCAGGTGCGATATTTCCTTGATTTTACCAGCAAGATTAAGCTATAATAGTTGACTATTGTTTACCTGAAGCTTAAACTAAAATGTTATCTTACTGGTAAATATTCAGTTAAATATGCACCCACCCGCTTTGCATGGGTGATATTTACTATAATTAATGTTTTAGAAATTGCATAATCTCGAAAGTAAAAAGGAGAAAGCATTTGAAGATATTAGGCATAGATATGGGAGAAAAGAGAATCGGTTTAGCCTTAAGCGATCCATTGGAAATCACTGCACAGGGATTAAAAACGGTTCAAATAAATGATTCTAAAGAAGTTTATAATAAACTTATGGAGATAATCATAGAAAAAAAAGTAGAAAAGCTGGTTTTTGGTTTACCTAAAAATATGAATGGTACCCTCGGACCGCAAGCTCAAAAAGTGCAGGAAGTTGCCCGGAAAATTAAAACTATTAGCCAATTACCGATAGATTTTGAGGACGAGAGATTAAGTACTGTAAGTGCAGAACAGGTGCTTTTATTGGCTGACCAGAGTAGAGCGAAAAGAAAAAAAGTAATTGATAGACTATCTGCTGTGATTATTTTACAATCTTATCTAGATCGTAAAGGTGCCAGATAAAAACATAAAGCAAATAAAAATGAAGGTGCATGATGACCAG
>CAZPII010000245.1:0-3069 GCA_964586485.1 uncultured Atribacterota bacterium
TCACTGTCAGATACTTTTTAGGCAAAATAAAATAATTAAAAATTTTAATTTTTTTATTTTTTATGAAAGAAAATAGTTTGCTTTTGCGTATATATAGATGAGAACAAAAATTTAAAGAAAAGAAAGGAGTTCAAGTATTATGAAAAACAAACTTATCTTTTTAACACTCATCGTAGCAGTGGTATTGATGGTATTAAGCATGACATCATTTGCTGATGCAAGATCACGTGGTAACTTCGGAGGCAAACCGGGGGCATCCTACTATCATCATGGACAAGACGGGAATTCTCCGGGACAATTTGATGCCCAACCTTACAATAGAGGAGATGTTGAATTCAGAGGAATGATGAACCTTGATCTTTCAGCAGAACAGCTTGCTGAAATCAGACAGATTATGTTAGATTCTCAGAAAGAAACTTTAGAACTCAGAAATCAAATCCAGGCAAAACAATTGGAAATGAGAGAACTAAAACTTGCTGATGAACTTGATATGGAACAGGTAAAGTCCAAACTGGAAGAAATTGCTGATCTTCAGGTAGAGTTAAGAATGAAGGCTGTTGAAAGACAGGAGAAAGTAAAAGAATTACTAACCCCTGAACAACTGGAAAATTGCGGTATAGGTTACCAAATGCAGAGATTTAATGTGGGAAATAATACCTTTAGCCAGGGATTCAAGGGAAGTCGCGGAAGTCGCTGGTAGCTGGTAATTGATATTAATAAAATAAGCCTATTTTCAGAAGGAGAAAGACATCCATCTTTCTCCTTCTCATCTATTTTAATATCGGGGTGTAAAAAATGAAAATATTTAGATATTTCAGTATTTTAATAAGTACTATTTTATTGTTCTATACCGATGCCTTTGCTATGCATCGTTTTCATTCTTCATTATTTATGCATTGGGATTGGAAATGGCTGTTAATTGGTTTAGGAATTTTTCTAATTTTCATGATTATCTATTCTGTCACAAGAAATTCAAAAGAAGAAAAAACAGATACGCCAACTAATGAAGAAACTCCCTATGAGATAATAACAAAGCGTTATGCCAAAGGAGAAATAGATCAGAAAGAATTTAACTATCTGCTTGATGTTGTTAAAGAAATACAAAATGAATCCTAAAATATTCAGAGTAAAATGCATATATATTCTATTCTTCTTTGTTCTTAAAAGCTCCTAAAAACAGGTAACAGGTGATAGTCCCAGCTAAAATGAGGTAATATAAATTTTATTAAAAAAATAGACCAATATGGCTAAATCCGTCAGAGAGAAAAATCCTATGGTAACAATTCCCGAATGTGAACAAAAGACAGACACCCAGCTGGTTGTACTTAGTTTAAAAAACCAAAAATACTATTATTGTCTTATGAAAAGATATGAGATTCCTTTAATGGATTATATACGAAAAATATCCGGCGTTAATCAACCAGATGCTGAGGATATATTGCAGGAAGTCTTTATCTTAGCCTATCAGAACCTGAATGATTACAATAATGACTTTAAATTTACCAGCTGGATTTACCGTATTGCCCATAACCAAACATTAAGTATTTTACGAAAAAAGAGTAAATCTAACCAGGACATATCATGGGATGAATATGACCTGGACCAGATAGTCCAGTCTGATTTTGACACTGAGAAAAAGATATTCCAAAATTTAAATTACCAGAATTTGCTTCATATTATTGATTTGTTACCATTAAAATACAAGGAAGTTCTGCTTTTAAAATTTGTTGAAGGAAAAGATTATCAGGAAATCAGTGATATACTCAGAAAGCCAATAGGAACTATCGGAACTTTAATAAACAGAGCAAAAAAGAAGTTAACTGAGGAAATTGAAAAAAAACAGGTAGAGATTCATGAATGACGTTAGCAAAAAAACATTAGAAAAAATTAAAAATGAACATATATATCCAAAGCCACGCTGGTATTTCTTAACCCGTGACTATTTTATCTGGATCATGTTTGCCATTACCACTCTTCTTGGTGGAATAGCTTTTGGCATGATTTTATTTATAACAAGCAATCTGGATTGGGATATATATAAATATCTGGGAATAAGTTTATCAGAAACAGTGGTTACAAATTTGCCCTATCTCTGGATTGCCTTGTTAATATTCTTCCTGTTTGTTACATATTATAATTTTATACATACTAGAAAAGGCTATCGCTACCAATTTATTTTCATATTCCTTATCAGTTTATTAGTAAGTATTCTTTTGGGGTTTGGTTTCTATCAATATGGATGGACAGAAAAAGTTGAGAGGCAATTAAGGCTTAAATTTCCCGGGTATCATAATATGGTTTATACTAGTGAGAAACAATGGATGCAGCCTGAAAAAGGTCTGTTGAGCGGCACAATTAAAGAGTTTAACCCAAAAAGCAAATATATCAGAATTAAAGATTATAGTAATAACGAATGGAAAATTGATATCAGCCAGGCTGTGGTTCGGGGAAATATCTCTATAACCGAAGAAGAAGACCTTGAAATAAAGGTTTTAGGTAAAAAGGTAACGGAAGATGTTTTTGAAGCTAAAGAAATCAGAATTATAATGCGGGGTTTCCACCAGGGTAAAGGTAGAAAGCAATAAATCAGATATATGCTTTATTCTTTTTTGCCTATATTAAAAGGTAAAAGCAGATAATAAGTTACAATTCCTGCTAAAAATCCAAAAAACATATTGGTCATCAGAGCAACAATAACTGTAATAATCATAGGGGTCATATCCTTGCCCGTACGAACATCTTTCACAAATTTGGTAAGCTCTATCCCGATCATAAACATCATGGCTCCAATAATAGCTCTGGGAAAAACAACAAATAAACTGGCAATGGAGGCATTGGTTGCAGTCAGAGGCACTTGGGCAAAACCGGAGGCATAAACCATGGATGGAGTCCAATGCTGGGCAATGGCTACAATAGCGATAATCTTCATTGGCTCAATAGGCAGTGGAAGACGATAAATAAGCCCGGTAGCAATATTGGTAATACCCATCATAACCAGAAATCCCGCCGGATTCAGACCGCAGACCACGATATAACCGATTGCCAGAGGGAAAAGAGTGCCAAAGTCTC
>CAZPII010000246.1:0-3056 GCA_964586485.1 uncultured Atribacterota bacterium
CAGACCGGTGCTATGGGAGAGTTGTTAAACTCAGCCAGGGGAATTGCCATCTTCCCCCAATTAACTAAAATTGGTTTCGGTGTCGGAGTACAATTCGGTGAGGGCTTAGTGCTTCACAGGGATCAGCAAACCGGAAATTGGTATGGACCTGCCTTTATTGAGGTTAAGACCGCTACGATAGGAGCACAGATTGGAATTCAGGATGTGTCCCTGGTATTGATTATCATGGATGAGGCCGGAATAAACGGTTTTAAACAAACTGATTTTGAACTAGGGGCTAATATTAGTATATCCACCGGTCCCACCGGAGAATCCCTGCAGAAAGATGCAGATTTTAATGACTCGATCTATTCTTATTCCTACAGTGAGGGACTCTACGCAGGATTCACCCTGGAGGGATCTGTTATCCATGCGGATAGAAGCGCCAATCAAAGCTTTTATGGCAGAGAAATTGATGCCGAGGAAATCCTGGAGAATCATGAGGTAGAGAATGAATCAGCACTGAAATTAATTGTTGAGATTGAAAAGGTCAGTCAATAACTCTCTATAAAATTTTGATGAAATAAAATAAACGTCATAGAGGACTGTGCAGAAAATGGCACAGCCCTCTATTTAGCTGACCTTTCAAACGCCTCCGATAAATACTTACTAAACATTAAATAAGTATTCATAAGGTGGCCTCCTTTTATAGAAATGTAAAATAATTCAGTATCCTCTTGCTCTCAAAAAGATAAATGGCTAAACCAACCAATAATAATATCTAAACATCTGCCTTAATTTCTATATTATATGTACTAATTTCGAGTCGTGTTTACACTTTGACTCAATTTAATTAAAAAAAATTGGTCATGCATGTTATCTTTCCTATAGAATAGATATAACCAAAAAATATTCAATAGGAAGGAGAACAGTACACATGACCACAGATGATTTTATAGCCAGTTTTAAGTACAGTGTACTGCAACATGCATATAAAAACAAGAACATTTCTGATAACCCGGTCATCACCGAGATGTATCTAAGAGAGGTAGAAAAGAAGAAAGAAACCCATATCCAGGCTTTCTATCCCGGCTACCTCCCCAGGCTAGTCCATATGTAAAACTTTTAGCTGTCCATTTAACTTTTAAACAGTATTTAAATCCCTTTTTCCTCCCATGAAAACATATAAAATACCATCCCTTTAGTCAGAGAATGTAGAGAAATCATTGATTCTGGTGAAGTAAAAAATCAAGCAGGGCTTGCTATAATAAAAGCCATTTTAAAGGCAAGGGTTCCCCAGATTCTGAATTAACTTAAGCTAAATAAAAGTATAATAAATCATTTTAACAAATTGGAAATCTAATTGAAAAGAAAATAATACCTAGAAGTAAACTTCGTATGGGAAATACTTCATTGATTAGCTCAAATACAGTTTTGATGTTTACCGATTTTATTAACGGGCGAAGCCGGGGTAAACACCAACCTCTCTTCTGCACGCTTCGCCAAAAACAGAAGCAAAAAAAGGAAGATTTCAAGCTTTTCACGGGTGATAGCCCACAAGTAATATTCAAATAATTTTACTCTTTGTTTACGAATTCCATTTATTTATTTTTTGCAACTATTTTAATTTGTGTCACTTCGTGAAATCCATACTTTCCGTGTTCCCTGCCAAACCCTGAATTTTTATACCCTCCAAAAGGATTAAAAGGCATTGTGTAATTTGTGCCATTTATACTCACCATTCCCGTTTCAATTAAACTTGCAAGCCTATCTGCTTTTTCTTTGTTTTCGGTAAAAACATACGATCCGAGTCCGTAATCTGTTTGATTAGCAAGTTCAATAGCTTCTTGTTCTGTTTTAAATTTAATGATGGGCAATACCGGGCCAAAAATTTCCTCTGTTAAAACTCTCATTTCATTGGTTACATCAATTAAAACTGTTGGTTCAAAGTAAACTCCGCCCAGTTTTGCTTCCAACGGATTGCCACCAGTTACTACTTTCGCTCCCTTTGTCTTTGCATCTTCAACCTGTGAAACAAGTAAATCGAGTTGTCTTTTTGCAACAAGCGGGCCTATTTCTGTGCTTTTTTCTTCTGCATTACCAATCTTTTTTGCTGAAAAAATAGAACTAACTTTCTTAACAACTTCGTCAAAAATGGCTTCCTGCACGATTAATCTTTTCAGTCCATCACAAGCTTGACCAGCGTTTAATAATCTCAGGTCACAAACACTTCCAATGGATAAATCAATATCGGCATCATCAAAAATGATTCCAGGAGCAGAACCGCCCAACTCCATAACTGCTTTAATGAATTTTTTCCCCGCAGTTTCATAAAGGAATTTTCCGGTTTTTGTACTTCCAGTAAAAGCAATCATGTTTATATCTTGTTGTACTAATATTTTCCCTATCTCTCCATCTCCATAAACTTCATTAAAAACACCTTTTGGTAAATAGCGGGAAAAAATATCTTCAATATACTTTCCACATAAAGGAACTTCCTCTGAATGTTTTAAGACAATAGTATTCCCGGCAATCAGGCTTTGGAGTGCTCCCCAAACAAAATTAGTAAAGGGAAAATTCCAGGGAATAATTACCGCCGAAACTCCAATAGGTTCATAAAAAACCTGATGTATTTCTTTATCATTTTCAAAAGTCGTTTCTGGACTTAGATATTTTTCTGCATTATCAAAATACCAATTTGCATAGTCAATTGCTGTGTCAAAATCACTGATAGCTTCATTGATTGGCATGCCCATTTCACGTGATTCCAACAGAGTAAATTCCGATTTCCTTGTTTTTAAATCAGCAATAGCTTTCTTTAAAAACTCAACTCGTTTTTTGATAGTAAAATTCCCCCATTCCAATTGCGCGCTTCTGGCAAGTTTAACTTTTTCTTCAACTTCATGATGATTTGAAATAGAAACTTCTCCTATAACCTGGTAATTTGATGGGTTTATAGATTTTAATTTTTTCACGGTTTTTGATTTACCTCCTCGTTAATTCTAATATTCAAACCCTGATAACTTTAGCCAAAGTTAGATTGATAGTTTTGTGGAAACATTAAATTCACTTTTGGC
>CAZPII010000247.1:0-3040 GCA_964586485.1 uncultured Atribacterota bacterium
CAATATTTCGGAAAATACCATTATTCCTTCGATATTCTAAAATACGATCAGCAAGAACCGGCCCAATACCGGGTAACGTTTCCAATTGATTTGAGTTTGCATTATTAAGATTTAATAAAACTCTATTAGATGATTGTACATTTTCTTGGGTTGTTCCTGTGGATTCAGAATTTATTGAAAGCGAAACTTCCTTTTTATCATCGAGAAAAGGAATAATAATTTTTTGACCGTCATATATATGAGCAGCGAGGTTCACTGCATCAAGGTTTGCTTTTTCTTTTTCCCCACCGGCTAATTTTACGGCATCAATAATTCGCTTATCTGTGGATAGTTGATAAACGCCTGGCTGGTGAACTGCTCCGGTAATATGTATGATGCAAACTTCCTCCTCAGTAGTCTCCTCTGCTTTGCTGTTAATTTCCTCAGAGGATGAAATAATGGTAATATTGCTACTTTCATTTTTGTATATATTCCAACCGAAAGTTCCCAAAAGTAAAACAATGATAATTAGAAGGACAATTTTTTCCTGCCTGGAAAAAAAGAACATAGTTATTATCCTCTTTCCTGTCTTTTAACCTACCTTTACTGACGACTATTCTTCCTTTTCAGAAAATAAGCTTCAGCTTCACCAACAGTATAAAGTGAACCGGTGACACATACTACATCATCTTCACCGGCTATTTGCAGGGCTTTATGAATTGCAGAATCAACGGTTGGTTTTTCCATTATTTTATCAGGGGTTATGTATTTTTCTGCTTCTCTGGCCAGTACCCGGGTAGGAGTTGCCCTTGGGTTATTTGCCATTGTGAAAATAACCTTATCTACAAAAGGAACGATATTTTTAATAATCCCCGGATAGTCTTTGTCACTAAAAATCCCCAGGATAGCAATAATTTGTTTCTTGGGCAACATTTGTTTTAAATTTATAGTAAACTGAGCAACTCCATTGGGATTATGTGCACCATCTAAAATTACCTTTGGTTTTTCTTGAATTATCTCAAAACGCCCCGGCCATTTAATATGCTCTAAAGCTTCCAGAACATTACTCTCTTTAATCAAGTAACCCATCTGGTTTAGTAGCTCTGTTACAGCGATTGCCAAAGAGCTGTTTTCTACCTGATATCTTCCTGCCAATTGAATATTTAAATTGCTGAATTTTCGATAAATACCTGAATAATTAAAGTGATTTCCCTTTAAATTAGATTGGGTAATTTTTGCTTTTATTTCTTGTCCTACTGAATACAGAGGGGTATTTTTTTCTTTGGCTATCATTCTAATTACCTTATGGGCTTCTGGATATTGTTTTGCGTTCACTGCAGGAGTATTTTTTTTTATAATTGCACCTTTTTCACCGGCAATTTTAGTTAATGTATCTCCCAATCGATCCATATGATCATAATCGATGTGGGTTATAATCGAGACAAGTGGCTGAGAAACATTAGTAGCATCAAGACGACCACCCAAGCCGACTTCCATAATGGCAAAATCAACCTGATTTTCGTAAAAATACTGGAAAGCCATTGTGGTGATAACTTCAAAAAATGTGGGGTGCTGGTAGCCTTGTGTTTTTGCTACTTGCTGGATGACAGGTTTTATTTTTTCCAGAAGACGACAGATATCTTCCTGTGAAATAAACTCCCCATTTATTCTCATTCTTTCCTGAAAATGGACTAAATGGGGAGAAGTATACAAACCAACCCTGAACCCGGCAGATTTTAATATTAATGAAAGGATTGCCGCTGTAGAACCCTTTCCATTGGTACCGGCTATATGTATCACCTTTGTCTTTAAATGTGGATTTTTAAACAAGGATAATAAATAGGTGATATTTTTAAGTCCAAGTTTAATTCCATATTTATTTAGGCCATAAATATACTCAATTGCTTCTTTGTAACTAATCATAGTGATTTAAGTGCCTTCAGATTTTTTTCTATTCGATCACGTATATCGGTTAGTTCTTTAATCTTTTCCTTTTCTTTGTTAATTACTTTTTCAGGTGCCTTTTGAATAAAATCAGAATTGTTTAATTTCTTATTGGCCATAATCATTTCTTTTTCAATCTTTTGCAATTTTTTTTCTAATCGTTGAACTTCGGAGCTTAAATCAATTACATTTTTTAGGGGGACAAATATTTCGATATCTTCTAAAACCCCGGTAGCTGAGCATTCGGGTTTTTCCAAAGAAGCACCTACCTGGAAAGATTGTATGTGGGCAAGGTTTTTGATATATGATAAATGATCATTTATCAGCTTTTCTTTCTTATTATCTACCACCTTAATATAGACATCAATATCCCTGGTTAGAGGTATATTCATTTCGGCTTTGATATTACGAATCGTTTTTATAACCTCTTGGATTATTATCACCAGCTCTTCTATATTACTATCAATTCTATCTTTTTTATATTCTGGCCACCTGGAAATAGAAATACTTAATTCCTTATGAGGTATTTTTTGCCATATCTCTTCAGTAATGAAAGGCATAAAGGGGTGTAACAATCGAAGGATATGATCAAGCACATACCATAGAACATATTGGGCTGTTTTTCTTTCTGTTGTATTGTCATTCTGATAGAGAGTTTCTTTAACTAATTCTATATACCAATCACAGAAATAATTCCAGGAAAATTCATAAATAGTCATTGCGGCATCACTGAATCTATAGTGTTCCAAACTACTCGTTACTTCCTTTACTGTTTTGTTTAGTTGACTTAAAATCCATTGATCGAATAAAGTAAAGTTTAGTTTTTCTATTTCTATTTCTTGTGGGTTAAAATCTGACAAATGTGTCAAAGTAAAACGGGCAACATTCCATATCTTGTTGGTAAAATTACGAAATGTTTCGATTTTATCCTTTGATAATCGAATATAATTCGCCTGAATGGTTAAGGAGGCCAGAGTCATCCTCAAAGCATCAGCACCATATTGATCAATCATCAGTAATGGATCAATGGCATTTCCTTTTGATTTACTCATTTTTTTCCCTTCAATGTCTTTAATCAAGGGGTTAATAAAAACTTTCTCAAAAGGAATATCACCCA
>CAZPII010000248.1:0-3019 GCA_964586485.1 uncultured Atribacterota bacterium
CATTTTACTATCGAGGGCATTTTATACCCTTTTTAAAGTTTTGTCAATATGATAAAGTAAAGAATAAACATCAAGATATTTTAAGGCTATTTATGTATTTTTCTAAAAAACCCCTTACCAGAAAAGTTGGTGAAATTAACGAATGATATCAAAAAGAACGAAACCACAGTTACTTTTAATTAATCCATGGATTTATGATTTTACAGCCTATGATTTTTGGTCAAAACCTCTTGGTTTATTATATCTTGCTTCTATATTAAGGAAAATTGGTTTTCAAATAGATTTTATTGATTGTATGGATCGTTATGCTCCAGAAGTATGGAAAGTAAAAAAAATAAAAAAATGTTTTTTATCTAAAAAGGATAAAGATGGAACAGGCCCTTTCAATAAGACAAATATACCAAAGCCCAAAATATTAGAGCATATACCCAGAAATTATAACCGCTACGGTATTGCCGAAGAAATATTTCAAGAAAGGCTAAGAAAAATAGCCAGACCGAATGCGATTTTGGTAACCTCTATCATGACATATTGGTATCCCGGCGTAATTAGAGTAATTGAAATTATAAAAAAACATTTTCCGGATTGCCCGATTATACTAGGTGGAATCTATGCCACACTCTGCTACTGGCATGCTTTAGCTTATTCTGGAGCGGATTTTGTGATAAGAAATTTTAAAGTAAATCATCTAATAGAATTATTAAATAATATTAATGATATCCCTATTAATGTGGTTCTTGGAAAAAACCAGATTCAAGAACTTCAACATCTGGATAGTTGTCCGTATCCTGCTTGGGATTTATACCAACATCTGGATTATATATGCCTGATAACTACGAAAGGTTGCCCATTTCATTGCAGTTATTGTGCCTCATATATTATTAACTCCCACCTGGAATTTAGAAAGCCTGAACATATAGTTGAAGAAATTATTTATTGGAAGAAAAAGAAAGGTGTGAATCGATTTATTTTTTATGATGATGCACTATTGGTCAATGCAGAATCACACTTTGTTCCTTTGATGAAGATGATAGAAAAGCAAAACCTTAATATTAGTTTTTATACACCAAACGCTCTTCACGCCAGCATGGTTACACATTCTGTTGCACAACTAATGATTGCAAATGGTTTTAAGAAAATTTGGCTGGGATTTGAGACCTCAGACTGTGAGTTGCAGAAGAAAACAGGTGGTAAAATAGATAATCCAGGCTTTAGGAGAACTATTGAAATTCTATTAAAAGAAGGTTTCTCTCCAGAACAGATCCGTGCCTATGTTTTGATTGGTTTGCCCGGACAAAGTTTTAATAGTGTGCTTGACTCCATCAATTTTGTGATGGAAACAGGAATTAGACCTTATTTGACAAAATTCTCTCCTATTCCGGGAACAAAAATATGGCAGCAGACGCTAACAGAATACGGATGGCAAGAACCGGTTGATCCTCTCTGGCACAATGATGCCTTGATGCCCTATTTTTCAACATTGATCAGGCCCCATCAATATACTCAATTAAAGAAGTTAACAAATACCATACCCGCATAGCGGGTGGTTTTAAGAAGCCCCTACTCTAAAAGGGGCATGTCTTTTTCTTAGCCACTTTTTGCTCAAGTTATAGCAGAAAACTAAATATAGGTAGATAATCATTGTTATTTGCCTATCAAATTTGCTATAATAAGATGTGTTGTATGTTCTCTACTCCTACTTGCTATAAATCACCTAAGGGAGGTGGATATAAACAAGTAAAACTGGTTTGTCTTTTAAGTGCAAATTATCAACCACAAGAGCAATAACAGTATTTAGAACATTGAAATAATAATTGTTGGCATATAGATACAGGAGGTTTAAATGGAATTGTTAAAGGTATCTTCAAAATCTAGCCCAAAAGCGGTAGCCGGTGCACTAGCGGGAGTTATCAGGGAACAAGGAAAAGTTGAATTACAGGCAATTGGTGCGGGTGCCGTGAATCAGGCGATCAAGGCAATTGCTATTGCCCGAGGATATACTGCAACCAGTGGTGTTGACCTTGTTTGTATTCCTGCTTTCGTGGATGTAGAGATTGACGGAGATGAACGAACTGCAATAAAATTTTTAGTAACACCAAGTTAATAACCATATGAGGTACTAGGTGTGGTTATCAGCTGTAGAGAGGGAAATTGCCATTGTATCACCAATAGATAAATTAAGGAGTTATAGGTATGAAAGAAGAAGATGTCAAAAGGTTGCAAAAAGAAGAAAAAAATGACCTACAGTCTAAAAAATCAGATAAAGAAATTGAAACAAAAGAAAAATCCCAATTGAGTACTAAAAAAAAAGAAAATATCATCACAAGTAATTTAGGGGAAATTAAAATTGCTCCTGAAGTTTTAGCTACTATTGTTAGCCGTATTGTGGTTGGCATTCCAGGAGTAGCTGGCTTGGTTTCCCATTCTAAAAGTGGTTTTGGAACATTGCTTGGCGCAAAAGAAATGGAAGAAGGAATTAAGATAGATTTATCTGAAGAAAAACATATGTCCGCCTATATTTCAGTAATCATTGAATATGGTTTCGTAATTATAAATGTGGCAAAAGAAATTCAGCAGGTATTGAAAAATGAAATTGAAAGCAATGCAGGATTAATAGTTAAGAGTATAAACGTAAATATTATGGGAATCCAGCTAACCAGGAAAAATACAAAAGTAAACATCGCACCCGCGTAGCGGGTGGATTTAAGGATCCCTAAAAGAGGTTTAACTTTTTAGCTCTTTTTATTTCGATTTTTTATTTATACTTTAGTTATAATATTTTTAAGCAATACAACTTCCACTTTTGGACTTCAGGTAAAAATTTTCATCTAGCTAATCTTTATCTTTTTATGGTAAAAACTTTTATTTAAACATTACCAGCTTCTAAGAAGCTGGTAATGTTTAAATAAACCAGTTAGAAAAATAAAAAACGGGTCAGTTGTAATAATAAAATTATTTTTCATATAAAACTGACCCGTTTTTCTATTAATAATATTATAATAAAATTTTTACTGATTTA
>CAZPII010000249.1:0-3018 GCA_964586485.1 uncultured Atribacterota bacterium
ACAAAAATAAAAATTTAAAGATTCTTGTCTAAAATAATCTTGATTGGGGAATAACTACTATAGAATAGAAAAAGAATGTTGACAAATAAATAACTAATTTTATAAAAATAACATTGTTAGAGGTTGAAAAAGGCAAACTATTCGAAAGAATAGGACGCAAAGTACTGGGTCTAAAGCAGGAAGCTGCTAAGATTGCCAGACTACCGACTTCTTTTTCTTTTACAATAAAATAAAAATATTGAGGTTGAAAAAGGCAAACTATTCGAAAGAATAGGACGCAAAGTTATGGGCCTAAAGTCAAAAGACTAAGGCTGCCAGACTGCCACCTTTTTTAATTTTGGCCCAAACTTTGATTGCTTTTTCAGCTGAGAACAAGAGGAGTGAATGAAATGAAAGTTTGGGATAGAATTAAAAAAGTAACTAAAATTCTGATTATCATCAGCACAGTATTCTTATTAACTTCTTGTAGTGGAATTATTCCTGAAACAAGCAATGAAGAACAGGGTAGCTCGCTGAGTAATAGTCTCGTACCGGGGATTGAGAATAAAACTAAGGTAAGCTCAATATATTTGGAAGTACCTTATCAAAAGTATGCTGGGACAAATTGGTGTTTACCTGCTTCCGGTTCAATGGCCTTAGATTTTTTTGGTATACAGGTTAGTCAGCAGGAATTAGCACAAGAGATTATAAAGCCCGATGGTTTGGGGGATATTTATAAGATGGTTAAATACGCTCAAGGTTTAGGTTTTGAAGCTTTGTTTACCGTATTAACTATGGAAGAAATTGAAGAATATCTATCTAATAATATTCCTTTGATAGCAATACAAGAGTATAAAACAAGCAACCCGCTCGCTCATGCTCGAGTTGTTACCGGGTTTGATTCAGAAAAGAAAGAAGTTGTCAGTAACGATCCAACCATTGGCAAGGGGTACACTATGTCCTATGAAAACTTTATGGATTTAAATTTGACGGCGAATCCTAAATACACTATGGCAATTGTAATCACTCCAAATTATTTATAGAAATATAAAAGAATGTAATAAAACAAGAGGTTTTAGTATTATGAAAAGTAGTTATGATTATTGTGAAATATCAGAAACACAGGGCGAATACTTAGTTGAATATGGCTACCAAACCTATAATGGTAAGATGATTTATCCGCCCATTAAAATTGGTGACCGCAGTTTTTCAAGTGAAAAAAAGGCAATTCGTTATGCTAAAAAAATAGCTGCCAAAGAATGTATTAGAGTCGAAGTAAACAATTGAAGTACTAATAACTTTTTATTAAAATATTAGATATGGCAGTCTAGGGGTAAGTAATAAAAAATATTGTAAAAATATGTAAAGGTTCTTTAGAATTAATCTAAGGAGCCTTTTTCCTTCCTATTTTTTAACATACTTGACAAAAGAGATTTAAAATTAGAAAAGAGCAAGGATTTACTGTGCTGCCCATATTGTGTTATTATTAATTATATTTGTGTTATTATTAATTTGAAAAGGTGAAATATGTCTCAGTTAGTTCGCTTTAGTGTTTCCCTGGAAGAAAAATTGTTGGAAAGATTTGACGGATGCCTTAAGGAACAAAAATATAAGAACCGCTCCGAAGCCTTAAGGGATTTGATAAGAGAAAACTTAGTGCAAAGAGAATGGCAAAAAAATGAAAAAGTAGCCGGTACCATTACCTTGGTTTATGACCATCATAAACGAGGTTTAGTTCAAAGATTAACTACATTGCAGCATGAATATTGTCACATTATTATTTCGACTCAACATATCCATTTGGATCACGATAATTGTCTTGAGGTAATTATTGTTCATGGAAAAGCGCGAGCTTTAGACCAGCTTACCAGCAGATTGAAGACCGTAAAAGGTGTTAAATATGGAAATTTGGCCATGGCTACTTGCGGAAAAGAATTAGTCTAACTTCTTCTTTAATAATACACAAAGATCAACGAATAATGGAAAGAAGGTCATTATGAATATTGGTATTTTAGGTTTACCTTTAACCGGGAAAACTACCATGTTTAATCTTTTGACAAGTCAGCACAAGCAAACGGATAGATACTCATCCCGCAAAACAAAGAATATTGGGGTTGTTAAGGTTGCCGATGATCGTGTTGACTACTTGAGCACAGTTTATCAACCTAAAAAAACCATATATGCAAATATTGAAATAATTGATATTCCAGGTATTTCATCAGATATGCCTGAGAAGGAAAAACAAGATGTTTTTAATCAAATACAAAATGTTGATGCACTTTTAATGGTTGTCCGAGTTTTTCAGGATACCGTAATTCCCGGAGATACCGATCCACTTCAGCAGGTGGAAAATTTAGTTTATGAAATCCTGTTACGGGATTTAGAGTTAATAGAAAACCGATTGAATCGACTCAATCAATCGAAAAAAAAATTAAATCGTCAGGAAGAAATAGAAAAACAAATTTTGGAAAAATGTCAAATCCATTTAAGCAATGACCAGCTACTAATTACCCGCTCTTTTACTGATGAAGAATTGAAGTTATTAAGTGGATTTGGTTTTTTTACCCTAAAACCAGTTATTGTAGCAATTAATCTTGATGAAAATCAATTACGTAATAACCAATTCCCCAATCGTGAAAGATTTAATCAGTTTATACAAGATCATAAGATGGCAAGTATTTCCATTTGTGGAAAACTTGAGATGGAAATCAATGAATTAAGTGAAGGTGAAAGACAATTATTCCTAGATGATTTGGGATTTCAGGAAACCGGTATTCAAAGACTTTCCCATGTTCTTTATGAACATCTTGGTTTAATCTCATTTTTTACAGTAGGAAAAGATGAAGTAAGAGCCTGGACTATTCATAGGGGCACAACTGCAGTCAAGGCGGCTGGAAAAATTCATAGTGATATTGAACGCGGGTTTATACGTGCTGAGGTAGTACGGTTTTCAGATTTTAAACAATGGAAATCAATGCAGAAGATAAAGGAAAAGGGATTATTAAAAGTAGAAGGAAAAAATACTGTTATCGAAGATGG
>CAZPII010000250.1:0-3018 GCA_964586485.1 uncultured Atribacterota bacterium
ATCATAAAGTGAAAGTTGAAATGTTGGGAATGGAGATAGAAATTGAAAGAAGGGGGACCGATGGCGATGTAAAAAAGATGATGCAATTATACCAGCAATTTGACGGAAAAGTAGATGTTTTTGCTCTTGGCGGTACAGACCTATATCTCTATTCAGGCCGTGGGGGAAAAAGATATACTATCAGAGAGTCTGCCAGGATAGTTAGTGTAATCAAAAAAACTCCCATTGTAGATGGAACGGGTATCAAGTATATATTGGAAAAGGATGTTATTCGATACATTAATCAGGAAACTGATATTAACCTCAGGGGTAAAAAAGCTTTATTGCTTATTACCGTAGATCGTTTTGGCCTTGGTGAAGGCCTTATTAACGCAGGTTGTGAAATGATATTTGGTGATTTGATTTTCTGTCTCAATATTCCCATCCCATTATATAATTTAAAAACCCTTGACAAATTAGCCAGAGTTATAATTCCCATTTTAGCTCAATTACCCATCAAATATTTATACCCTACCGGGAAGAAACAGGAAAGTTCAAATGACAAATACAGTCGTTTTTTTAACAATGTTGATATTATTGCCGGTGACTATATTGCTATAAGTCAATATATGCCCAAAAGAATGGAAGACAAAATCATCATTACTAATACAGTAACTTCAAAAAATGTACAGGATTTAAGGGATAGAGGAGCACAATATCTTATTACCACAACACCTCAGTTTCAAGGTAGATCATTTGGTACCAATGTGTATCAAGCCATATTGGCTGCCGTTTCCGGGAAAAGACCAGAGGAGCTAAAAGAACAGGATTATCTTGATCTAGCAAAAAAAACAGGGTTTAAGCCCAGAATTGAAAAGTTAAATTAATCAGAAAGAGGGGAAAAAAATGTCAGTACCATTGGAACAAAGAATTAGAGAAACCAATGAAAGAGCCAGAAGAATGAAGGATAATGACTCCTTCTTTTATCTTAAAATTATTGAAGGCTCTTCTGGTGCTAGAACTAACATTGATGGACGTGAAATGATTATGTTCGCCTCCTACAACTATTTAGGCCTGATATCTCATCCTAGAGTTAAAGAGGCAGCTAAAAAAGCGATCGATAAATATGGAACAGGGGCAGCAGGGGTTCGTTTGCTGGCTGGCACTACCAGGGCACATGAAGAATTAGAAGAGAAAATTGCTCGGTTCAAAGGGGCTGAAGATGCTGTTACCTATAGTAGTGGTTATGTGACCAATTTGGCAGCCATTACTACACTTTCCCAGAGGGGTGATCTGGTTATTATGGATAAGCTGGACCATGCCAGCATTATAGATGGTTGTCTGTTATCAGGAGCCAATCATCGCAGTTTTTTACATAATGATATGGAAAGTCTGGAAAAGATATTAATTCAGTCAAATAATTATCAAAATAAACTAATTGTCGTTGATGCTGTTTATAGTATGGATGGAGATATCGCAAATTTACCGGAAATATCAAGATTGTCCAAAAAATATAATGCCAAACTCATGGTTGACGAAGCCCATTCAATTGGTGTGATCGGCAAAACAGGACATGGTATTGAGGAACATTTTGGGATAGATAATGCAGTTGATATACATATGGGTACGCTAAGTAAGACTATTCCTTCTATTGGTGGATATCTGGCTGGAGATAAGGAAATGATTAATTTTCTAAAACTTTCCTCTAGGCCATTTATATTTTCTGCAAGTCTCCCGCCTGTTGCCGTGGTAGCTGCAAAAGCCTGTTTTGAAGTTATAGAGAGTGAACCGGAATTAATTGTTAAACTACAAAAGAATATCAAGCAATTCAGAGAAGGACTTAATAAAATGGGTTACAATACAGGAAATAGCTCAACCGCAATTGTTCCAATTATGGTAGGAGATGAAAAAAGAACCTTGCAATTATGTAAAAAAGTAAATGAAGAAGGAATTTTTATCTGTCCCATCCTATTTCCGGCTGTTCCCAGGGGTACGAATAGATTAAGAGCTCATGTTTTGGCAACACATACATCGAAGGATATAGATGAAGCATTATATATTTTCAAAAAGGCCGGAAAATCATTAGGAATTATTTAACCATTACTACCTTCTTTGAAGGCTTCTTAAAGCCACCCGCTAAGCGGGTGTGATATTTTCTTGACATTGAATGATAAATATCCTATAATTCATTAACAACATCAATCATATTGAACTAGAAAAAATATATAAAAATTGCAGTAACTAAGATAGGTAACCTTCGTTTTTAAATCGCACAGCTTATCTTAGTTTTAATTTTATCAGTGAGGTTAAGGTGCAAAAAAATGAATGACCGAAAGATTATGCTGACTGAAGAAGGATTAGAGAAGATTAAAAGAGAGCTACGCGAACTAAAGACAGCAAAAAGGAAGGAAATTGCCGAAAAAATTAGCAGTGCGGTTGCTTTTGGTGAAATATCAGAAAATGCTGAATATCGGGCAGCCAAGAATGAGCAGGCATTTATTGAAGGTCGGATTTTAACCCTGGAAAAAATTATTGAGAATTGTGAGTTAATTGATAAATCAAAAAATGATAATACTTATGTTTCGCCCGGCTCAGAAGTTGTTGTTGAAGATTTAAAAAAGAAAGAAAAAATCAAATACACCTTGGTTGACTATATTGAATCAGATCCGGGGTCAGGTAAAATTTCTATTGCTTCTCCTATTGGAAAAGCCGTATTAGGGAAAAAGGTTGGAGAAAAGGTAAAAATAAGGGTTCCCGCCGGTAGCATCCAATACAAAATACTGGAAATTAAATAAAATTATTTTAAATTTTAAATAGACATTAAAAAATGAACGAGGTATTAAAATGTTTTACCTTGTTCATTTTTTTATTTAGACATAAAAACCACTTTAAACCTCTTTTAGAGATTTCTTAAAGTCACCCGCTTTGCGGGTGCGATGTTTGCTTTACTTTTACAGTATTTCTATTATAGAATATAATATTAAAATAAACTTTTATTTAACCATGAAAAACCACCTTCTAATAAGGTGGTAATGGTTT
>CAZPII010000251.1:0-3012 GCA_964586485.1 uncultured Atribacterota bacterium
ATTCAATAATCAACTTATGTTCAGAATTTACAGGGACAGCAGGGGCATGAGCAATCTCTGATGGTATAGGATAATATTCACTCTTTCCATTTTTTTGCTTTAAGGCAACTATACCTGCTGATCCAAGTCCGGTTCCGGGCATGATGATCATCATATTCCCCCGGAGAAATCTAGGTGTTTCTGCCGGCTGAGAATGATAAAGTATATTGCAATGATCTGAATCTAATTGATCAGTTTCCACTAAACTTATGATTCCAAAAGCAGCTGCCTCAATATCATTCATCATCAAAGTTTTATTCCTGGGCAATCCGCTTTGAAAAAGATCTTGAAGAGTGATTTCTGGCTGGTCCTCCCAATTGGTCATTTTTACTTTTTGATTTTGATAGACCGGCCCGGCAAAATCTATACTGACATAGCTTATCACTTTATCTTTTAATTCTTGCCTAAATAACTGGGATAATTGATTTAACAGCTCTTTCTTTGAGCTGATTGGATAGCGCAAAGAAGGGGAATGGCTGATCATCTTATCTATGCTAAGATCTTCTTGAGCGAATGTGATTCTTGTATTTGTGCCACCTACATCAATTCCCACAATGATACCAGCTGGATGATATTTATTACAATTTGTTTTTTCTTCATAACTTTTAATCATTTTCCCATCTTTTTCAATCTATATCTATTAAAGATTTTATGGATTGCTTGTAGTTTGTTTTATTTTAGTTTCACAACAAAAAAGTCTCTCAATGGTGATGACTATGGCTGTAATTTTTTTGCAATAAATATTCAGGTAATCTTTCTCCTTAACAGCTGGGCATTGATAGCGACAATAATAGTACTCAGGCTCATTAGTACTGCACCGAGCGCAGGGCTAATGACAATGCCAATATTAAATAAAACACCTGCTGCAAGCGGTATGGCAATAAAATTATACCCGGTTGCCCAGATTAAATTTTGAATCATTTTTTTGTAGGTTTCCTTCCCAAAGAGTATCAGAGTAGCAATATCTCTGGGATTACTATTTACCAGAATAATATCAGCCGTCTCTGCCGCTATATCAGTGCCGGAGCCAACAGCAATGCCGACATCCGCCTTGGCTAGAGCCGGAGCATCATTAATCCCATCCCCGGTCATCGCAACAAATTCTCCCTTAGCCTGAAATTCTTTGATTTTTTCCAGTTTCTGATCCGGTAAAACTTCGGCATAATAACCATCCAGATTCAGTTCATCACTTACACTTTTGGCGACTTTTTCATTATCCCCGGTCATCATATAAATTTTGAGATTATTCTCTTTTAGTATTTTTACCGCTTCATAGGATTCTTCTCTTATTTCATCACCCATTGCTATAAATCCGACTAATTCTTCTTCTATCAGCACAAATACAATTGTTTCCTGCCCACTTTTGTAGACATTATCCGGTATCTTTATCCCCTTGTCTTTTACAAAACCCGGGCTAACTACCTTTACCTTTTTATTTTCAACTTCACCTTCAATTCCTTTACCGGTTATAGCCTTAAAATTCTTTACCTCCGACGGTTTGATTCCTTCTTTTTCTATTTTTTGCATAATACTTGTTGCCAGTGGGTGTTCGGATTTTGACTCAAGGGAACCGGCTAAACTTAATATCTGCTTATCCTGATAACTCTTATGCAAACTTCCATATCTTAAAACTTCAAATTTTCCCTGGGTTAATGTACCGGTTTTATCAAAGACAAGCAGGGATATTTTTCGGGAATTCTCAAATGCTGTGCGGTTACGAATTAGAAGGCCTCTCTGTGCAGAAAGAGAAGTTGAAATTGCCACAACTAAAGGAATTGCCAAACCCAGGGCATGTGGGCAGGTAATAACCATAACACTGGCCATGCGTTCTAAGGCAAAAACAAAAGGCTGGTCTAAGGAAAGCCAGGTAACCAAAGTAATAAATCCTACGGAAAGGGAAATAATGGTAAGCCAGAAAGCGACTTTGTCCGCGAGATGCTGGGTTTTAGACTTCTCACTTTGAGCTTCTTTTACCATATTAATTACTTTGTTAAGATAAGCTTCATCTCCTACCTGTTCTATTTTAATTGTAAGTGAGCCATTTCCATTAATCGTACCACCAATAACTTTATTATCAACTTGTTTTTTTACTGGTTTAGATTCTCCGGTGACCATTGACTCATCTACATGGCTTTCACCATCAATAATCACTCCATCAACGGGAATCTTTTCCCCTGGTTTGACAAATACCTGGTCTGCTTTTTTAAGCTGGTCAATAGGCACATCTTTTGTCTGGCCATCTTCGAGCAAATGAGCCTCTGAAGGCATCAGCTGAACTAGCTGCTGTAAAGCATTGGAAGCACTTATAACCGATTTCATTTCAATCCAGTGGCCCAAGAGCATAATATCTATCAAAGTGGCTAATTCCCAATAAAATGTCTTTCCTTCCAGCCCGAAGGTAATTGCAGCACTGTAACCATAGGCAACCGTGATTGCCACTCCGATAAGGGTCATCATGCCCGGCTGTTTCTTTTTTAACTCATCTGCCAATCCGGTTAGAAATGGCCAACCTCCGTAAAAATATACCAGAGAAGAAAGACCAAATAGTACAAAATGATCAAAAGGAAAGGACAGCTCATATCCAAAAATATTTTGAATAAGCGGAGAAAGAATAAGAATGGGTAGAGTTAAGAGCAAGGAAAACCAAAATCGTCTGCGAAAATCTTTAATCATATGCATATGATGTTCTTCATGCTGGTTATTGTTGTTATGCTTTTGATGTTGATAATTTTTGTGTTTATTTTCCTCCATAATAATTCCCTCCGAATGTATAAATAAATAAACCTCAATCCTGCGTTGTGTATTAGTCTTGTTTTTTTTGCTATTTCGGTATCAAAAAAAATTAAAAGCTTCTAATAATTTTAACATATTTTTCTGATTTATCTAATTTTTTTCTTTCTTTAGCTTATAATATATATTTTGCTGCCGGATCTTTGGCAAATACATTTTTAATATCCTCTCTTAAAGCTTTAA
>CAZPII010000252.1:0-3009 GCA_964586485.1 uncultured Atribacterota bacterium
TATTGATGGAATGAATAATCACATGGGTTCAAAATTAACCGAAGATAGAGAAATTATGAAAATTATTTTAGGTGAAATTCAAAATAGAAATATGTTTTTTATAGACAGCATGACTAGCCCAAATTCGGTTGGCTATGAACTAAGTAAACAAATGGGTATTAAAACAACCCACCGATCAGTGTTTCTGGACAATGATCAGGATATGGATTATATCCGCCAACAGATAAAAATATTGAAGGAATTGGCTTTGAAAAATGGTAAAGCCATTGCTATAGGTCACCCCTATTGTAATACCATTGATGTATTGATTGAAGCGGGCTTGCAATTACAGGCAGAGGGAATAAAAATTGTAAAGTTAGAAGAATTATTAGAATAAATATCACCCAAGGAGGAAACATGGAAGATAAAAATGAAAATGTTCGGGTAAGATTTGCTCCCAGCCCTACAGGTTATTTACATATTGGTGGAGCCAGGACGGCTTTATTTAACTGGCTTTTTGCCAGACATTATGGCGGAACATTTGTTTTAAGAATTGAAGATACGGATAAAATGAGATCAACTCCGGAAGCGGTAAATGCTATTCTGGATGGAATGAAATGGTTGGGCCTTGATTGGGATGAAGGTCCTGGTAAAGGTGGAAAGTATGGCCCCTATTATCAAATGCAGAGGTTGGATATCTATAAAAAGTATGTTCATAAATTACTGGCCACTGGAGCAGCATATCATTGTTACTGTACCAGCCAAGAGCTGGAAGCCAGTCGTAAAAAAAGATTAGCTGATGGTGGACAGGCTAAATATGATCGTAGGTGTCTTAATTTAAGTGAAACCGAAAGAAAACAATTAGAAGAAGAAGGCAGAAAACCGGCGATTCGTCTGAAAATGCCCGAAGAACAAATTACTGTTGATGACTTGATTAAGGGAAAAATGGAATTCGATAGCCGTTTGCTTAGTGATTTTGTAATCGTAAAGTCAGACGGTATTCCAACCTATAATTTTGCGGTAGTCATTGATGATATTTTAATGAAAATATCATTAGTTATGCGAGGAGATGATCATATTTCAAATACCCCTAAACAGATTGTTATCTATCAAGCCCTGGGAGAAAAATTGCCGGATTTTGCTCACATACCTATGATTATGGGCCCTGACAATACCAGGTTAAGCAAAAGACATGGAGCAACATCTGTAATTGAATATAAATCAATGGGATTTTTGCCGGAAGCGGTTGTCAATTATATTGCTCATTTAGGCTGGTCATCAGGTGATAACCGGGAACTTTTTACTATTGATGAATTAGTTAAAAACTTTACTCTGGATAAAATATCCAGTCATTCCGCTATCTTTAGTATGGAAAAACTTAACTGGTTTAATAGTGAATATTTGAAAAAAATGTCTGATGAAGAATATGCCAGCATGCTACTACCATATTTACAGGAAGTTCACTTTATGGATAATCAAATCAGTGTTGAGCAGATTCAGTGGTTAAAAAGGGTAGTTTCTCTGATGAAAAGCAGGATAAGGAATTTCCGTCAATTTTTAGAATATGCTGATTATTTTTTCACTGAAGATTTTAAAATAGAAGAAGGGGCTGCCAGAGTACTTGAACAGAAGGGTGTCATGAAGACCCTGGCTAACTTGGTAGATCGCTTAAAAAAGATTAATCATTGGACAGAAGAGAATATTGAAAAAGCTGTAAGGGAAATTGCCGATGAAATGAATTTAAAGGGAAAAGAAATTATTCACCCTACCAGGGTTTCTCTTTCAGGTAAAAAGGTTGGTCCAAGCTTATTTTCCCTGATGGAAGTGCTGGGAAAAGAAAACAATGTGAGGCGTTTAAACCGGGTAATCAAAAAATTGAGTGAAAAGAATTAAAATGTCAATTTTAAATCATTTTTAATTTATTTTCTAAAAATTATTTGACCTGAAAAAAATATGTTGTAAAATATTAATGTTGAGAATTAAAAATTGAGGGATCGTCTAGTGGTAGGACACCAGACTCTGGATCTGGGAGCGGTGGTTCGACCCCACCTCCCTCAGCCAATATAAGACGTAGGCAGAACTTCTTTACTCTTTAAAGGAGTTTCTGCTTACGTTTGAAATTTTAAAAATATTTATTATTGATGAAAATGTCAAGTTTTTGATTTAGATAATATAAAAGATACTTGAATAACGAATGTTTTTTTGTCAATTAATTAAGTACTTTTTAATTTCCTGACTTTCTTCTCCTAAGGAGCCATTTTTCCTTAATCTAACCAGGGAAGACTATCTCTCTCCACTCGCAATACTTGCAATATTCTTTCTAATAATAAATTGGATTATGAGTTAAGATATTTAGTTTCTGGGCAACTTTTTCCACCTATTTCTATTTAGTTAGCTTAGATAGCTTTTTTTGGCAACTTAAAATTCTAGAATTCGGAAGTTTAATTTTCTAGCACCCCAATTTCTATTTTTTAACAATGAATAGTGAAATTCTTCAGCCCGTAACTATCACCAGCGAATATTAATAAATGACTGTGGTGTATTACTCTATCAATAATGGCACTGGTCAGCTTCTCATCATATAACATGCCATTCCATTTACTGAATTCTAGGTTGGTTGTAATAATTAAACTCCTCCTTTCATAGCACTGGGATATGACCTGAAACAACAATTGACAGCTTTCCTTTGCAAAATTCATATGGGGATTACCTTTAGACATCAAGTCCTGCTTAAGCGGGTATAAGGTCCTTTTTGTGAGAGTAGCACTGTTGATCAATCAATTAAAGGAATCCCACTCACAGCAAATCTTAACCAGGATGGAGGGTAAGTTTGAAAAGTATAATTTAGTTATTGTCGATGAGTTAGGTTACATCTCCTTTGACCGGTGGGAGGAAATTTTTTCAGACACGGTGATGACTGCAGCCATAATTGACCGGATAACCCATAAATCCTACTTGCTTAATATGAATGGCCTTCAGATAACCAGCTAAAGGGAGAGGCATCTAACTGTATTAGCAATCCCTCTTGTT
>CAZPII010000253.1:0-2988 GCA_964586485.1 uncultured Atribacterota bacterium
TCCTTATATTTCCGGTTTGCTTACCTTCAGAGAAGGACCTGTAATTTCTGAACTATTTCAGAAAACAAAATGGGTTCCAGATGTTATTTTATTTGACGGCCAAGGAATTGCCCATCCTCGTAAAATGGGCATTGCAACACATATGGGCTTAATTCTGGATAAGCCTACCATTGGTTGCGCCAAATCTCGTTTGGTTGGTAAATATACAGAACCAGGCATTCAAAAAGGATGTTACTCTTTACTGTCTCACAAAGGAAAGGTAATTGGCGCAGTAGTCAGAACACGGGATAAAACTAAACCATTATTTATTTCTCCCGGAAATCACATGAACCTGGAAAAAGCCATCAAAATCACCCTTTCCTGTACAGCTAAATACAGGATCCCTGAACCAATAAGGCGAACCCACCTTCTTGTCAATCAAATAAAAAAGAACTGTTTGGATTAAAAGATATAGATTTATTGTTATCTGTTATTATATAATAGATAGGCAATAAACCTGGAGCAATTTTCAGAAATAGGAAAGGAAAAATATCTATCTATGAATGCAGAAATTATCAGTATCGGAAACGAAATATTATATGGAAAAATTATTGATACCAATTCCAATTATATTATCAATAAATTAAGAGAAAATAATCTATTTGTGAAACACGTATCAGTTGTTGGAGATGACGAAGATGAACTGGCAATGCTACTGAAAGAAGCATATCGGCGTTCACAGGTTATAATCACTACCGGAGGATTAGGGCCTACCGAAGATGATATTACTTTTCAATCTATTGCCAAAGCCTTTAATCTTGATTTGGTAAAATATCCGGAAGCCGAAAAAAATATGAGCAAAATACTAAGTCAAGTTAATATCAGTATGTCTCAAAGTAATTTAAAACAAACTTATTTGCCCGAAGGTTCCCATTGTATTATTAATCGTTATGGAACTGCACCCGCTATTATACTGGAAATAGATAATCAAATTATTGTTTCTTTGCCAGGAGTTCCTCTGGAAATGAAAAAACTAATGTCTGAGGAGATTATCCCTTTCTTATGCCAGAAATTCTCCTCTCTAAAACATAGTCAATCCAGAATAATCCGGGTAAGCGGTTTAGGCGAATCTACGGTTAATGAAAGAATTAAAGATTTTATTCACCAAAACAAACAACTTGATATTGGTATATATGCCAATCCGGAGGATATCCAGGTTCAATTAAATGCCCTGGCTAATACCTCTCAGGAAACAGCTACTATATTGGACAATGCTACCCAACAATTAAAGCATCTTCTCGGTGATTATATTTTTGGATTTGATCATCAAACACTAGAAGAAGTAATTGGGGAATTACTTAGAAATAAAAAACTTTCTCTGGCGGTAGCCGAATCATGCACCGGGGGAATGCTGGGTGGAATGATTACTTCTATTCCTGGCAGTTCTGACTATTTCAAAGGTGGGATTATCAGTTATGATGGGGAAATCAAAGAAAAGCTATTAGGAGTACCCCAAAAAACCATGGTTAAGTATGGACAGGTCAGTGAACAGGTAGCAGGATATATGGCTCAGGGGGTTCGTAAAAAATGTAACAGTGATATTGGTTTGAGCATTACCGGAATTGCCGGACCAGGAGGTGGCAATAAAGAAAAGCCTGTTGGACTGGTTTACATTGCCCTGGCAAATGAACAAGAGACTATAGTTCAAAAACATCAACTGCGGAGAGACCGGCAAACCATACGTTTACGTTCTGCCCGCCGTGCATTAAATATGTTAAGACTACACTTGATTAATCTGGAAATTAACAAATCATCATCTCAATGATTATAAATTATGAATGACAAGCAAGAAAATATTTTTTGATGTATTTATTTTTTCTTCATCTATAAACTAAAAACCAGAAACCAAAAACATTTTTACTACGATGTTCTACCAGCATCTTTTAATCATAAAGATGACAGGCTGTATAATAATCCGGATCAATTTCCCGTAACGGAGGCTCTTCTCTTTTGCAGATATCCATTACCTTGGGACATCTGGTATGAAAACGGCACCCCTCCGGTGGATTGACCGGACTGGGCACATCACCCATTAAGATTTCCTGTTGTTTCCTTTGTTTGGGATCTGGAATAGGAATTGCAGAAAGTAATGCTTGAGTATAAGGATGTTTGGGATTATTAAAAAGAGCCTTTTTTTCAGCCATTTCCACAATTTTCCCCAGGTACATTACTGCTACTCTATCACTAATATGTTTTACTACACTAAGGTCATGAGCAACAAAAAGTAAAGTCAAGCCAAATTCTTCCTGTAATTGTTTTAACAGGTTGATAATTTGTGCTTGAATAGAAACATCAAGAGCAGAAACAGATTCATCGGCTACAATAAACTCCGGATTGGTCGCAAGCGCCCGGGCAATACCAATCCTCTGACGTTGGCCTCCACTGAATTCATGGGGATAACGATTGACTTGATCGGGAGACAAGCCAACTTTTTCCATTAGTTCGATAACCCGTTCTATTCTCTCGCGGTGTGTTCCAATATTATGTACCTCTAAAGGTTCAGATATCGTCTGCCCTATTCTCATCCTGGGATCAAGGGAGCCATAGGGATCCTGATAGATAATCATCATTTTCCGCCTAAAACGCTGCATCTCATATTTATTAAGATGAGTTATTTCTTCGTTGTCAAAATAAATTGAACCGGATGTTGGGTCAAGGATTCTTAAAATCATCTTTCCGCAGGTAGTCTTTCCACATCCCGACTCGCCAACTAAGCCTAAAACCTCTCTACGATTAATAAAAAAACTTACATCATCTACTGCCCGTAGGGCTTCTTTCTTCCCGGCTATAGTCTTACCAACAGAAAACCACTTTTTTAAATTTTTTACTTCGATTATTTTATTCATGATTCAGACTCTTCTTCTCTTCCACCAGATGACATTTAACAAGATGTTGTGTATCTACTTCAGTAAGTTCCGGTATTTCTTTAAAACATCGATCAAAAGCATA
>CAZPII010000254.1:0-2960 GCA_964586485.1 uncultured Atribacterota bacterium
ACAATGCTTTGCATATAAATCGGAATATTTTATAAAACATTTTCCTTCACTTGATAATATTAATTTTTGCATGATAGTATCGACTATCAAGGTATGCCCGAGAGGATTCGAACCTCCAATCTACGGCTCCGGAGGCCGTCGCTTTATCCAGTTAAGCTACGGGCACATCACCTATTAATCATATCATTTTTATAACTATTATTTCCAGTAAATTATTTATCTATTTCATTTTTATTGCTAAAAATACTCTTAATATTAATACCACCATTAATTATAACTAATAGTATAACTAATAGTAATAGTATTAGTATAATATAATAATAACACTAATATACTAGTTGTATTTATAGAAGAGGGTTAGATTGAATTATGCATTTATATTTTACAGTTTGTAGCACATGAGAAAACTATTTATTCACCGCGTATCATTTCTTTAATACGCATTAGAGCAGAATTATTTGATCTGGCCATTTCATCCAATTTCATTGTTATAAATTTAATAGTGTCCTCTAAATTGGGGATCATGACATACTCCAGGGCATTAACCCTTCTTCTAGTTTTTTCTATTTCCTCTGTTAGAAGAACGATTGTCTTGTCTAGCTCTGCCATTTTCATCATTAGAGGAATTATCTCTTTATATTTTTTTAGGGCATTATCCAATTCAGGATTTCTTTGAGCCATACCATAGGTATACAAATCACCCTTTTCAATAATTTCATAATGAGGAACCTGAACACTCATAATATTTTTGAAAGTAGTCTTTACCTTTATTTCTCTTTTGGGATATAAAAAAATTGCATCCAAGTCAGTGTTTCCCATTGATGAACTGGCAATTAGAAAACTATTCAGACAATCTCTCATCTTTTTTTCAAATTCTTCTCTAACTTTCCTGTTTTCATGAACAAGAATAATGAATTTTTGTATGAGAGCGTCACGTTTATCTTTTAATAATTTATAGCCTCTCCTGGCCAGTGTTAATCTTTTTTTTAATTTTAACAGTTCCATCCGATTAGGGTTAACTGCTAATACCATTTCGGTTTACTCCTTATTACTTCTTATTAAGATTAAGCTTTGTTAATCTCAATCGTTTTTATCAATATCTATTGTGCTGTTTTCAGCGCTGTTTCTATCTTTGCTATATTCATCAAAAATATTTGAAGTTTTTGGCAGGTATTTATTTATATACTCATCTTTTATACGTTTTAATTCGTTCACAGGCAATAAAGCCAGTGCTTCCCATCCAATACTTAGACTCTTTTCAATATCTCTATTTTCATCTTCTCCCTGTCGAACAAATATTTCTTCAAACTTATCAGAGAATTTTACATACTTTTTATCTTCTTCTGTTAAAGCGGCTTCACCCAATATGGTGGCAAGTTCTTTTGATTCTTTTCCGCGTGCATAGGATGCAAAAAGCTGGTTCATTACATTAGAATGATCTTCCCTGGTTTTTTCTTCTCCAATCCCTTTATCTTTTAAGCGTGACAAAGAAGGCAAAACATTTATAGGCGGGTATATACCTTTTAAATGTAATTCGCGCGCCAAAATAATCTGTCCTTCAGTAATATATCCTGTCAAATCGGGTATAGGGTGAGTTTTATCATCTTCGGGCATACTTAATATAGGTACTAAAGTAATAGAGCCTTTTTTTTCTTTGATTCGTCCTGCTCTTTCGTAAAGGGTTGCTAGATCGGTATATAAATAACCGGGGTATCCTCTTCTCCCTGGTATTTCTTTTCGTGCTGCAGATACCTCTCTCAAGGCTTCACAATAGTTAGTCATATCAGTCAGAATAACCAGTACATGCATATCTTTTTCAAAGGCCAGATACTCGGCAGCAGTAAGAGCCATTCTTGGTGTGATAATTCTTTCTACAGCCGGGTCATTCGCCAGATTAATATACATTACACTTTTTTCAATTGCACCTGTTCTTCTAAAATCGCTGATAAAAAAATTAGCCTCTTCAAAAGTGATACCCATTGCCGCAAACACAACTGAAAAACTTTCTTCTTTTCCCAGCACCTTAGCCTGACGGGCAATCTGTGAAGCAACCTTGGAGTGAGGTAATCCTGAACCAGAAAAAATCGGAAGTTTTTGACCTCTAACTAATGTATTTAATACATCAATGGATGAAATTCCTGTTTGAATAAAATCATTGGGATAATCCCTGGCATATGGATTCAAAGGACTGCCATTTATATCTAATCGCTTTTCAGGAATAATTTTAGGCCCCTTGTCAATTGGTCTCCCAGACCCATCAAAAATTCTACCCAGCATATCAGTGGATACGGGAATTTCGATTACTCTGCCCAAAAAGCGTACTTTGGTACGTGATATATCAATTCCTGTAGTACCTTCAAAAATCTGGACAATTGCTTTATCCTCAGATACTTCCAACACCTGCCCTCTTCTTTTTTCTCCGTTTGCTAATTCTATCTCTACTAATTCGTCATATTTAACATTAGAAACTTTTTTAACAATTATTAACGGACCGTTTACTTCTGTAATTGTAGTGTATTCTTTTATCATAGTCATTCATCCTTTCCCGTTTTTTTGGAGGTCAGGGAATTAATTTGTTCTTTTATATCTTTTTTTATTTTATCAAAATCCTTTAAATTATCCTCAGAAATAAATTTTGATCTGGTAATTTTATTCCTAACTGTTAATTGATTTAATTTTTCATTGGGAATATTCTCTTCTTCAATGGCTGCCTTTGCTTTCTCGTGGAAATATATAATTATATCTAACATTAAAAATTGTTTTTTGATAGAAGTATAAGTATCTATTTCATCAAAAGCATTTTGGTGCAAAAAATCTTCCCGTATCGAACGAGCGGTATCCAAAGTCAACCGTTCCTTTTTTGACAATGCATCAATTCCTACAAGTCGAACGGTTTCTTCTAATTCGGACTCATCCTGAAGAATAGTCATGGCAACAGTTCTGATACGAATAAAATCATC
>CAZPII010000255.1:0-2957 GCA_964586485.1 uncultured Atribacterota bacterium
GGAGTGGTTACCGATATTATCGAGTAGAAGCAAGAAGTGCTTTTCAGAAAGAATTGAGGAGGTTGAAGACTTGATATGCAAAAAATAAGGATTAGGCTTAGGGCATATGATCATAGAATTTTAGATAATTCGGCTTTAAAAATTATTGATGCAATAAAAAGGACAGGAGGTAAATATTCAGGACCAATTCCTTTACCGACTGATATTAATAAATACTGTGTTTTAAGATCACCTCATATAGATAAGAAATCAAGAGAGGAATTTGAGATGAGAACACATAAGAGAATGATTGATATTATTGATCCTTCTTCAAAATCGGTAGAGGCATTAATGCACCTGGATCTTCCTTCTGGCGTTGATATTGAAATAAAAACATTAGAGTAATATATAAGAAAAATAAATAAGGTTTTATTGATTTTAATAATAATAAAAACTATAAACTATATACGTTTGAATATCTGCCTGGAGGTGTAAGTTTGTGAAAACTGGTATTTTAGGAAAAAAAATAGGCATGACTAATATATTTTTGGAAAATGGTGATGTCGTGGGTGTTACGATATTGCAGGCAGGTCCCTGCACAGTCATTAATAAAAGAGAAAAGCAGAAGGATCAATACGAGGCCTTGCAACTCGGGTTTGTACCTATTAAAAAAAAGAAAAATGTTAATCAACCATTGCAAGGGTATTTTAAAAAGCAAAATGTAGAACCCTTTAAATATATCAAAGAGTTTAAATATAGTGATATAGAACAATACGAAATAGGTAAAGAAATAAAAGTTGATCTATTTAAAGAGGGAGAAAAAGTAAATATTATCGGTTTTAGTAAAGGACGTGGATTTGCTGGATCAATAAAACGACATAATTTTTCCGGTGGGCCCAAAACCCATGGACAAAAGGATTATTACCGCTCTACAGGTTCGCTTGCGGCAACTGATGCAGCAAGGGTTTTTAAAGGTAAGAAGCTCCCGGGTAGAATGGGAAATGAAAAAGTTAAATTAAAGAATTTAGAAATAGTAAAAATTGATTTGGATCGGAACTTGCTTTTATTAAAAGGTGCTATTCCTGGTCCCAACAATTCTCTGATAGCGGTCGAGAAAGTTTCCTAAATAATTAGTAATGATCTTATCTGCGGAGGAAGGAGAGTAGCGCTATGGTTGATATGAATGTGCATACTGTAGAAGGCGAAAAAATAGGTGCGATAAAGTTAAATGATGAATTGTTTAACGCTAAGATAAACAAGCATATTGTTCATCAAATTGTAAAGAGATATCTTTCAGAAAAAAGAAGAGGTACAGCTTCTACCAAGGGTAGAAGTGAAGTAAGAGGCGGAGGCAAGAAGCCCTGGAGACAAAAAGGAACTGGTAGGGCAAGAGCTGGCACCATACGTTCACCAATATGGGTAGGCGGCGGTGTTGTGTTTGGGCCGGAAAAGAGAGATTATGGATATTCCATTCCCAGAAAAATGCGCTTGGTTGCTTTAAAATCTGTTTTATCTGACAAGGTTAAAAATAATGATGTTATTATTTTAGATAAGTTAGAGTTAAAAAACGGAAAGACCAAAGATATAATGCATGTTTTTGATAATTTAAATGTCAATATCAATAATGATAAAATACTTATCATTATTGAAAGAGAAGATGAAGCAATTAAAAGGGCAGTCCATAACTTGAAAAATGCCATGGTTCTTACGGCTAACAAATTAAATACCTATGATATTGTTAATTATGAAAAAATGCTAATAACCAAAAATGCTTTACAAAAAATCGAGGAGGTATTTGTATGACAACCTCTGATAAAATGGTTCTGATACATCCGATTATTTCAGAAAAAAGTGTAAAGGACAAAGAGCATAATAAATATGTATTTAAAGTAGATTTGGATTCTAATAGGACTGAAATAAAAAAAGCTGTTCAGTCTAAATTTAAAGTGAAAGTCAAAAAAGTAAATACAATCAAAGTCCCTCCCAAAAAAAGAAGAATGGGTAGATTTAATGGCAAGACTTCACATTGGAAAAAAGCAATTGTTACACTGAATACAGGACAAACAATAAAAGAACTAGATAATATTTAATAATAAGATTACAAGAGAAAGGTGTCGATCAAAGTGGCTGATATAAGAAAGTATAAACCAACATCATCTGGTAGAAGATTTATGACCATTTCCACCTTTGAAGATATTACCAGTTCCAAACCTGATAAGAAGTTGACCAAAGGACAGGGTAAAAAAGCTGGTAGAAATAATCACGGACGAATCATGGTTCGAAGAAAAGGTGGGGGTACAAAAAGGAAGTACCGTTTAATTGATTTTTTGAGAGAAAAAGACGGAGTGCCGGCAAAAGTGGCTCAAATTCAGTATGATCCCAATCGTTCTGCCAGAATAGCATTATTAAAATATGTAGATGGAGAAAAAAGGTATATTGTTTGCCCGGCAAAATTAAAAGTGGGAGATATTATAACTTCAGGGAAAAAAGCAGAAATAAATGTCGGAAATACAAAGGCATTAAAAGATATACCGGAAGGTACTTTTATTCATAATATTGAAATGACCAAAGGGCATGGAGCTGCATTGGCAAGGTCCGCGGGTGCAATAGCCCAGATTTTAGCCAAAGAAGGCGCATATGCCCATGTTAAATTACCCTCTGGAGAGGTCCGATTAATTAATTTAGAATGTTTTGCAACAATAGGCCAGGTGGGTAACCTTAATCATGCTAATATTGATTTAGGTAAAGCTGGAAAAAGTAGATGGAAGGGCAGGAGGCCAAAGGTAAGAGGAGTCGCAATGAATCCTGTTGACCATCCATTAGGAGGCGGCGAAGGGAAAACCGCTGGTGGAAGACATCCTGCATCTCCCAATGGCGTACTTGCTAAGGGTTATAGAACAAGAAAAAAGAAAAAAGACTCAGATAAGTATATTGTAAAAAGAAGGACAGATAAATAAGGGGGATTAACTAAAAAATGT
>CAZPII010000256.1:0-2956 GCA_964586485.1 uncultured Atribacterota bacterium
GATCTTTATCAACAACAGGATTTTTCGGTAATTGGCCTTCCGGCTACTATTGATAATGATCTTTATGGGACAGATATGTGTATCGGTGTTGATACTGCACTAAATACAATTATTTCTGCGATTGACAAAATTAAAGATACAGCTTCATCCCACCGCCGGGCATTTATTGTTGAGGTTATGGGAAGGCATTCCGGTTATCTTGCTTTGATGAGCGGTATAGCCGGAGGAGTAGAGGCTATTCTTGTTCCAGAGTTTGCGACAGATATAGAGAGAGTGAGCCATAAACTAAAAGAAGGTTATCATAGGGGTAAGTCTCATTGTATTGTATTGGTAGCAGAGGGAGCAGGAGATATATATGAAATTGCTAAAATGATGGAGGATAAGATAGGTTTTCAGATGAGGGTAACAATATTGGGGCACCTGCAACGTGGCGGTTCACCTTCAGCATTTGACCGCATATTGGGTAGCAGATTAGGTTCTGAAGCGGTAAAGCAATTATTAAAAAAACAAAATCACCATATGGTTGGTTTATCCGGAAATGAAACCCAGGTAATTCCCCTGACAGAAATTTTAACACAAAAGAAAAAACTGCAAAAATCCATCTATGAGTTAGCAGATATTCTTGCTCGATAAAGAGATAAAGAAATGATTTATTTAATACTATAGAATTAAACCAGGCTTTGAATGAATTCAAGGCCTTTTCTTTTTGGGTGAAATCAGATGAAATTTAATGAGTTATGGAATAAAAACCATGTTTATAAACAATTTTTATATGAGTTTAAAGAGAAGAAAAATAAACAGCTAAACTTAAAAGGGTTACAGGGTAGTGCTATTTCCTTTTTTATTGCTTCCCTGGCGATAGAGAAAAAATTAAATTCTTCATTACTTTTACTTACTGATAATATGGAAAGTGCCCTGCATTTTTTTCAGGATATTGTCAGTTTTACCGGATTACAGGAAAATAAACATATTTTCCTCTTTCCCTCTTTTGAAGTTTTGCCTTATGAGGATGTTACCAAAGATACTCACATTATGGAACAGAGAATAAATGTTCTCTCTGCTCTGGCTTTTTTGCAGAAAGAAAAAACAGATAATAAACAGGAACATCCTTACCCTCTTATCATAGTAAGTACTTATAGAGCAGTATTGTCCAGGATAATATCCTGCCGGGATTTTCATAAGCAATACTGGAAATTGGAACGGAATGAGTATCTACCAACGAAGTCTTTTTTGAGTTATTTAATCAATCAAGGCTTTCAGTCAACACATTTGATTGAATACCAAGGGCAATTCAGTCAGCGTGGAGGTATTATTGACTTATTTCCCTTTAACGAGAAAAATCCCATCAGGATAGAGTTGGATGATGATAGGATTGAATCAATTCGTTTCTTTAGTTTAAGATCCCAGCGTTCTATTAAAAAAACAGACAAAGCATTACTCCTTCCACAAAGGGAATTGATCAACCCGACAAATGATAGCACAATAGATCTAAGTTCTTTTTTTGATTATTTACCACCAGAGACAGATATTTTTGTACAGCAATATTCAGGATTAGAGAAAACAATTAAGGAGTTTGAGGCAGAAGCCCAAAAGTGCTACTTAGAAAAAAAACGGGATAATAATCAAGAAATAATGCCACCAAATTACTACTATTTAAATTGGAAACAGATTGCTGAAATGCTTTTCCAAAAGAATCAGCTTATTACCCTTAGCCAATGGGAAGATAAAAAATATTCTCTAAAGTTTGATATTTCTGAATTTAAAATAGCCACAAATCTAGCTCAAAATTACTTTGGAAAGCTGGATTTATTTTTTGAAGATGTAAAAAAATGGCAACAACAGAAAATAAATATTCTGGTTCTCACCGCTAACAAAGGAAGGGCAATGCGTTTAGCTGAGATATTTGATGATCGGGGTATGAGCAATTATCAACTGACTGCATTGACTGAGGCAGAATGTCATCCGGGCAATATTTGTTTAAGTTACGGACAGGTTAATTATGGATTCTCTATTCCCTCTCTGAAACTTTTAGTCATCACCGATCAGGAAATCTTTGGCAGAGAGCGAGATAAAAGTTCACGGGTTAAAAAATATCCGGGGAAACCTTTTTACAGTATTGATGAATTAAAGATTGGGGATTATGTTGTTCATATCCAGCATGGGATTGGAAGGTACGCAGGAATTCAATCACGGGAAACTGAAGGTGTGCGAAAGGATTACCTTCGCATTACTTATGCTGCCGATGATGAACTTTATGTGCCGGTAGATCAGTTGAATCTTGTCCATAAGTATATCGGAGTGGGGGGGCAACCACCCAAACTATACCGTTTAGGGGGCAGCTCCTGGAAAAGGGTAAAAAGAAAAGTTAAGGAATCTATTCAAAAAGTAGCCCGTGAATTATTCGAACTATATAGAAAGAGAAAAAATATCCGGGGGTTTTCTTTCTCTACTGATTCGGTGTGGCAGCAGGAATTGGAAATGGCTTTTCCTTTTGAAGAAACACCCGATCAGGGGAAAGCATTGCTGGATGTTAAAAAAGACATGGAATCTTCTCAACCGATGGAAAGATTAATCTGTGGAGATGTTGGCTATGGAAAAACTGAAATTGCCATCAGGGCAGCCTTCAAAGCAGTGATGGATGGAAAGCAGGTGGCAGTTTTGGCGCCCACAACTATTTTAGCTCAACAGCACTGGGAAAATTTTACTGAAAGAATGAGAGCTTTTCCTGTTAAAGTTGACATGCTTTCCCGATTTAAATCCAAAAAAGAACAACAGGACATTATTGATGATTTAGAAGAAGGAAAAATTGATGTAATTGTTGGGACTCATCGCCTTGTACAAAAGGATATTATTTTTCATGATCTGGGATTATTGGTGGTAGACGAAGAACAACGGTTTGGGGTTATCCACAAAGAGCGAATAAAAAAACTAAAAGAACAGGTTGATTCTCTTACCT
>CAZPII010000257.1:0-2928 GCA_964586485.1 uncultured Atribacterota bacterium
TGCCTGTGATGCGACTGCTTTTGATGTCTTTACATTGACTGTGGAGGAATGTGATCCCTGTGCAGACAACGAAGGTCCATCTATCTCCATTGATGACAAAACCATTGCTGGTGGAGATTCTCTGAGCTATGCAATAGACGGAGTAAATTATTCTGCTTCTGATGATAATACCAATGGAAGCCCGAGTTTCAGCCTCAGCGGTGGACCTGCTGGTATGACCATTGATTCGGCTACCGGAGAGATCACCTGGGATACCGATTGTGATGATGCGGGAACCTATGCTGACATCGAAGTAACTATTACTGATGCCTGTGATGCGACTGCTTTTGATGTCTTTACATTGACTGTGGAGGAATGTGATTGTATTGAATGCGGACCCCATGATGTAGGAGATGGTTGTTATGGTGTTATTTCAAAATCAGAATATGATCCAGATGATAATACCACAACATTTACTTACACTGTTTGGGAAAAAGCTGATTGTAAAGATATAAGCCACTTCCAATTAAACTTTGGCGACTCCGATTGGACTGTAACTTGGTCTGTTGAGGGTATAGATTCAGAAGATGTAAAATTCGTGCAAAAAAATGGACAGATAAAACTGGAAAATAAAGATGGTAAAAAATTTGATGATTTCACAAGAGGTAAAATCATGATTACCTTTGATGGATGTGTTGAAGGGACAGTAGTATCTGATGCATTAACTATTAAAGCTGGACCTAATAGCTTTGACTATGATGTATGTGTACCTGATTTAAACTAATGAAACAGAGAATAGTTCTCTATAAGATACAGGGAACGGTTCTCTGTTTGATGACAAAATCGAACTAACAATACCCCGCTGGTATTAAAAACTACCAGCGGGGTTATTTTTATCGTATAAACCGCAAATTATTTTTAATCAAACATCAATGATTAACGATTGCATTTTCTTAATGTTTTTTTATTAGCCGATTGAATATTTTGGTCAGGATTTGACTCAATACGCACGACGCAATACTGACTTTATACCAAAACCTTCCTACTTTCAATTTTCCACTCTAATTGAGGTGCGAAAAATTGATTTTATGATATTTATTAATTATAATTATGATAGAAATTTATTAAGGAGATTAAAAAATTAGGAATTTGTATGGCTGTCTGGCATTAACTTAGTGAACTCCTTTTCCCTGAATGCTTTATATATTAGATATACAGATGATTATATTCAAAAGAATTGGTGGAAAGATGGACAAGTTGAAAGAAATAAAAGAAACTATTAAACAAAACAAAAGAGAATTAGAAGAAAAATACCGGATCAAGGAAATTGGTGTCTTTGGCTCTCATGTAAGAGGAGAAGAAAAAAAAAGAAGCGATATTGATATTCTGGTAGAATTTAAGGAGCCAGTAGGTTTATTCAAGTTTATTGATTTAGAGGAATATCTTGAAAAGTTGCTTGGAGCAAAAGTAGATTTGGTATCCAAAAAAGCTTTGAAACCAAGAATCGGGCAATATATCTTAAAAGAGGTTGTCTATATATGAGTAGCAATTTCCGAGATTACCGAGATTATATTCAGGATATCCTTGATTCCATTGACGAAATTGAAAGTTTTACAGAAGGGATGAAATTTGAAGAATTTACAAAGGACAAGAAAACCATCAATGCAGTGACCAGAAGTGTTGAGGTGATTGGAGAAGCAGCAAAGAAAATCCCCAAAAGTATAAGAAATAAATATCCCAATATCCCTTGGAAAAAAATTTCTGGCATGAGAGACAAGTTAATACATGAATATTTTGGAATTGACCTTGAGATTCTCTGGAAAGTAGCAAAGGATAATATACCACCGCTTAAGTCAACAATAAAGAATATTTTAGAGGATTTAGGTGGATAATAATAAATAATGTAACAAATTTATTTTTTTCACAAAACTATAATTTTCTCTTCAACCAAAAACCAAAAACCAAAAACCAAAAACCATTAACTTTCTTTTTCTCTTTCATTTCTACTAACAATATTAAACTGAGAACTAACAACTGATAACTGAAAACTGATATTTCATTGAAATATCCCTTCCCTTTTGCTATAGTTAGATAACAATACTGCCTGAAAACAATGGAGGAAAAAACCGTGACTGAAAAGATATTTTGGGTTGATTTTGATACCATGGAAAATTTTATGATTGATACTTTCAGGGGAGTGGGAGTACCGGAAGATGATGCACGCATCTGTGCTGAAGTATTAATTACTTCTGATAAGCGGGGTATTGACAGCCATGGGATTGCTCGTCTGAAAACAATTTATTATGATCGTATTAAAAAGGGTATTCAATATCCCAAAACTAACTTTGAAGTTATCAAAGAAGGCCCTACAACTGCAGTGATTGATGGTCACAATGGTATGGGACAGGTTATTGCCAAGAGATCCATGCAAATGGCAATAGACAAGGCGAGGGAATACGGTATGGGAATGGTTGTTACCAGAAATTCTACGCATTATGGAATTGCCGGTTACTATGCTTTAATGGCGGCAGAAGAAGGGATGATCGGAATCACCGGAACCAATGCGCGGCCTTCTGTGGCACCTACTTTTGGAGTAGAAAATATGCTGGGAACCAATCCCTTAACCTTTGCCTTGCCTTCTGATGAACCTTTTCCTTTCTGTCTTGATTGTGCCACTTCTATGGTACAAAGAGGGAAGATTGAGCTCTATGATAGGGCAGAGAAGGAAATACCGGAAGGATGGATTGTAGGAACTGATGGGAAACCCCGGACTGATACCCATCAGATTTTAGAAGACCTGAAAAAAGGAGGTGCGGCACTAGTACCTTTGGGTGGTATAGGGGAAGAAACTGCCGGTTATAAAGGTTATGGTTATGCTACGGTAGTAGAGATATTATCTGCAGCGTTACAAGGGGGTAAATTTCTAAAAATGCTCTCCGGTATAGAAAA
>CAZPII010000258.1:0-2920 GCA_964586485.1 uncultured Atribacterota bacterium
GTTGGTAAAAGGGGTAAAAAAATACCAATAATACCTAAACCTACAAAAAAAGTTCCTATAATAATCAGTATCACCCGGATAAACTTATTCGGTACTTTATTAATTTTTACTTATACCTCCACAGTTACCTGAATTTGTTAATGTAAAAATTATACTATAATGAATCAAAATTAATCTCATAATAATAAATATCATACCCTTGCAATATAATTGCCTACTTTTTGTAGCCCCATACTAACCTACTACCTACTATAAATATAATTTGAAATATCAATGGATGAAATATAGTACTTTTTTTGGAATTAAAAAATTTTAGAAGAAAGATATGTGGCTAAAATCTGGTATAATAAAATATGCTTAAATATTTAATTATTATTTTAATCTGTTTAATAGTTATCTCCTTTATCGTGGGTTTTTATTTACTATTCCCAAGGTATTAGCTTGTAGTTAGAATGATACATGTACACCATATGCCTTGGCTAAAGACCTAGCAGATAATAAAATATTACTTTTATCTCTATTCTATATGGTATAATAAAATATAATTATTAGTGAGATGATAAAAAGGTTGGTTCTTTTCTATTAAGTATTCTTTTATTTATTGTTAATAAGGGAGGAATAAAAATGAAAATATTAGCCTGTACGGATGGATCACAACACAGTCAAAAAGCTTTAGAAAAAGCTGCCCTGCTCGCTGAGGGAAGTAAGAACATTGATGAAGTAGCCATTATTTATGTTTATGACCAAAGACACGATACATACTTACCATATACATCAGAGGGAAGTTTCTCGGCTCAAGAAATGGAAAACCATCAAAGGATATTGGAAGAGCAAAAAGAGGAAAGAAAAAAGATTTTAGCAGATGCCTCAAAATTTTTTAAAAAAAAGAACATCAAAGCTCATACCATCTACAAGGAAGGACATCCAGCCCACACCATCGTAAAAGTTGCTCAAGAGGAAGGATTTGACATCATTGTTATTGCCAGTGAGGGGTTGAGCGGTTTGAAAAAATTATTCCTGGGCAGCGTCAGTAATGCCGTAATCCAACAAGCAAAAGACTGTAGTGTACTCCTGGTAAAGTAAGAGTAAACACTAAATTATTATATTGCTTAGATTAATCTTTTTATGTTTAAATAAATTTATTATTTTATTAAAATCATCACATTAGCTGAAATAGGTCTGTCTTGAACAGTAAAAACTCCGGTGATTTTGTAATAGCCGCAAGCAAGCTTGTTTGTGAATTTTTCTGTATAAATAAGTTCCGGATTAGTAGGTCCGATGGTTTCTTCTCCTAATACCATGGCAAACATCTTATCTTCTGACCAGCGCCATATTTCTTCCCCTTTTTCATCTTCGATGATAAAATCATACCTTTGAGAAGAGTTAAAATGGAATGTAACTTCTTCTTCGGCATAGTTAAAAATCTTAAGATTCACAATGATGGGCTCATCAATATTATAGCTCCTTTTGTCTGTGGATAGAGATATGCCATAATTCATATTTCTTTCCTCCGATGTAGAACAGCTATATGCTGTCAGCCAGAAGACTGAACCCAATATTATAATCATAATAATGGTGATTAATGTAGTAATTTTCATCATAAATTACCTTTCCTGTTTCAGGTAAATTTAACCAAAAGGCAGAAGCCGATATTTTTACTTTTTCAGCCTCTGCCTCAATATTACTCTAATCTTATTCTCTTGTCAGTATCCAAATTCTTTAACAGATTAGTATACTTCAAGTAATTTGGATGTTTCCACATTAGAAGAACTATCGTAATCCCACCCATCCTTTACCACATTTGTTACAGCAGAAGTATAAGTTCCTATTTGCCTTGATTTTATCTCAAAGCTAACTGTGCCATCAGATGTAGTATCTCCTGAATTATCAACTCTGGAACCATCAGGAAGTGTTGTTGTTAGAAAAACATTTGCCCCAGAAACAGCACCAGACTCAGAAACCACTTCTACTTTGGTAGAGACAAAACGGTTGGGTCCCGCTGACCTGTGCCACATTTCGATACTAGAGACATAAATTGTATTTTCTGTAACAGGAGTGCCTACGGTTATGTTAATGGAGTCGCTTGCACTATTTTCACCTGAGTCTGTCACAGTTGCAGTAATGGTATGGGAGCCATTACTGAGAACTTTGCTAAAACTGTCTCCACTGCCAATCAGGCCATCTTTGCTCGAGACCCAGGACAGACTGATACTCAAGTTTCCATCTTCGGGATCGCTGGCTGTTCCTTCAAATAGGATTGAAACATCAGAATCAAAGGTTGAATCATCAACAGGTTTGATAATAGTCACTGTAGGAGCTTGATTAACTGTTCCTTCTTTAACAGCTTCATAGGCGTCAACCAAGCCAAATCCATAATAGTCATCCCGTCCATCTGTACCTAAATCATAAGCGGTACTCTGCAATCGACTTCTTACATCACCAAATCCCGCAGCAATCACCAACGCTGCTGTGCCGGCTACATGTGGGGAAGCCATCGAAGTTCCACTAAAGGTTGTATAACCACCATCTTTGTAATTAGAATAGACACTGGCTCCCGGTGCAGCCAGTTCAACTTCGGGTCCAATGCTACTGAAGTATGCAATGTTGTCTTGATTGTCAGTTGCTGAAACGGCTATGACACTTTCATATTTGGCAGGATAATTAACCGCGCCTCCAGATTCATTTCCGGCTGCCGCTACCAGTATGACACCCGCTTCTTCTGCACTGCTACAAGCAGTCTCAAAGTCACTAGGAGCTGATGTTGCTCCCAAGCTCATATTTACTACATCCATATAATTATCTGTTGCCCACTCGATTGCAGAGATTATATCACTTACATAGCCGCTACCATTTCTATCCAGCACCTTAAGGGCATATAGAGCTGCATCAGGTGCTACCCCGACAACTCCGGCACCGTTAT
>CAZPII010000259.1:0-2916 GCA_964586485.1 uncultured Atribacterota bacterium
TCACCTGAAGTCCAAAGCAGGAAGTTGTATTGCTTAGAAATATTCATTTTTCAGAGGTTCTTAAAGCCACTCGCTTTGCGGGTGCGATGTTTAGTTGGAAAATAATATAATTATATCTAACATTTTTATTAGAAGGTTCACTAATGAATAGAAAAGAAGATTTAATTGATCAAGATCTAAAAAAAGAAGCTATAGAATCTGAAGCAAATTTAAGACCACTTAAACTGGTACATTTTATTGGTCAAAAAAATGTAAAGGAAAACTTATCTATTTATATTAAAGCTGCCTTAAAAAGGAATGAGCCCATAGATCATATTTTATTATACGGTCCGCCTGGTTTAGGGAAGACAACCTTGGCAAATATTATCGCCAGAGAAATGGGAGTAAATATAAAAATGACTTCAGGACCGGTAATAGAAAGAGCCGGAGACCTGGCAGCCATTTTAACAAATCTAAAAGAGAAGGATATCTTGTTTATTGATGAAATACATAGACTTAATCGTTCCGTGGAAGAAATATTATATCCTGCATTGGAAGACTTTGCTCTTGATATATTGATCGGGAAAGGACCAAGTGCTAGATCTATCAGGATTGATTTACCCAAATTTACCTTAATTGGTGCCACTACCAGGACCGGCCTAATAACCTCACCGCTGAGAAGTCGCTTTGGTGTAATTTCCAGAATCGGATATTATCATGATGAAGAATTACAGGAAATTATCATTCGTTCTGCAGCTATTTTAAAAATTAAAATTGAAGAAAATGCATCAACAGAGATTGCCAGACGTTCCAGGGGTACACCCAGAATTGCCAATCGCTTATTAAAAAGAATTAGAGATTATGCCCAGATTGAAGGAGAAGGTATCATCAGCCAAGATATCGCTATTTTTGCTTTAAAGAATATGGGTATTGATAATCTTGGCTTGTGTGAAATCGACAAAAGACTATTATTAACCATATTAAATAGATTTCAAGGTGGGCCGGTAGGATTGGGAACATTGGCAGCTTCTATTAATGAAGATAAAGAAACAATTTGCGATGTTCACGAGCCATATCTATTACAGAAAGGATTTTTATCCAGGACACCACAAGGTAGGAAAACAACTGACATGGCTTATCGTTATTTTTACCAAAAAAAATACCTGCAGTCTGATAAAGGAGATTCTTCTCTCTTCTAATCCAGGCCAGAGATGCAAATAGAAGAAGTAAATAATGTCATATATGAATATAATAGCTAAAATGTTGATTATTTTAGGAATAATAATTATTACTGCCGGAATAATATTATTAATACTGGATAAAACTCCTTCAATCCCTTTTCGGTTACCGGGTGATATTTTTATTAAAAGAAAGAATTTTGTGTTCTATTTTCCGCTGGGATTGTCTATTCTATTAAGTATCATATTAAGCATTATATTCCGTATTTTAAGGTAATTGAATTTTTATAAAAATGATAGTAGTTGAGGTATTTTATATGAAACAGTATTCGAGATACAGCATTTTGTTGTTTTTTATTATCGTACTTTTTTCGATAATTAATCAAAATATCTGGGCAAAAGTTCCTATCTTACGTGTTGGTGTTTTGTTGGATTGCAAAGAGATTACTATAAGCAGTGAAAAAAAATTAAATATCCACGAAATACCCTCTATGAAAATGCTTTTTGTACAGGAAAAGGTTCATCTGCTTAAGATAACTTCAGAAACACACGGTATAAAAGTTAATAACCAACAATATCCATCCATAGAAGGAATTAAAATAATTCCCGAAGAGGGAGGGCTGATTAAGGTAGGGGAGAGGCAATACAGGGGTGAAATAGAAATTGTTAATAATCAGGGATCATTCAATGTGATTAATATCATTGAAATCGAAGAATACCTGTATGGCGTTTTAAAAAAGGAAATTTCCCCCGAATGGCCGGAAGATGTCTTAAAAGCTCAGGCCATTGCTGCCCGGACATTTGCTCTTTCTAATATAAATAAATATATTGACCAGGGATATAATATTTGTGCAACCACAAACAGTCAGGCATATGGAGGGGTGTACCATGAACATCCTGCCACAAACAAAGCGGTAAATGATACCAGGGGCATAGTTATAACTTATGAAGGAGAGCCGATTAACGCAGTCTATCATTCTGACAGCGGTGGATATACTGAGAATAGTGAGGATGTATGGGGCGGCTATATTCCTTATTTAAGGAGTGTACCTTCGGATTATGAAAACAATCTTTCGCCTCCCAATCATTCTTGGAACTGTGTTATTACTGAGCAGGAACTATTATCGAAACTTGACCGCCAGGGTTTTCAGATTACCGGTATTACTGACATAGTTATTGGAGAAAAAACAGAGAGCGGCAGGGTAAAGTCTGTGGAAATTATTGGTGATAATAATCAAAAAATTACCCTAAAAACAAACGATTTCAGGCTTTTAATCGGGCCTACACTTATCAGAAGTTCCTTGTTTAAGATTGATAAAATAGCAGACAAGGAAGAAGAAATTATCCCGGATAATGGCAAACCTGATATACCTGAACAGGAGATTGGGACATCACAAAAACCGGTGAGAGAAATTTTAAAAGAAAAAAAGGATTTCAGCATTTCTGAACTAATAAATCTGCTAAATAGGCCGAGAAAAGAGAAGGATCCGAAAAAAGTATCTTTACCGGAAACCGAAGAAAACCACAAGGCCGGTGATATAATATTTACTTTTATTGGACAGGGAAATGGTCACGGAGTTGGTCTATCCCAGTGGGGAGCACATGGTATGGCTGTACAAGGACACAATTATGAAGATATATTGAAATATTATTATCAGGGAATCCGGTTGACAAAATTATACTAATTATACTAATAGTTCTAATATTGGTTTATTTAACCATAAAAAACCACCTTCTAAGAAGGTGGCAATGGTTAAAT
>CAZPII010000260.1:0-2886 GCA_964586485.1 uncultured Atribacterota bacterium
ATATATTATGGTGATTAATATGAGTACAAAAATTTATAAAGCATTATCAGATCAGAGTCGGTTAAGAATACTGAATATATTAATGCAGAGAGAGCTTTGTGTTTGTGAAATAGAGCTGATTTTAGAGATGAGTCAAACGAATGTGTCCAGACATTTGAGCAAGCTACAAAATGCCGAAATTGTAACTTCGGAAAAAAAATCACGATGGACATATTACTCAATAAGCGAACAATTTATTAGGGATAACAGTTATTTGTATGAACACTTAAAAAATAGTTTTAGTACCACTGTTCAACTTATTGATGATGTGAGTAAATTGGATTCGTTAAAAGAGCAGCATGCTATTTGTGAAGACATAGCAACTGCAAGAAGTGTTAGATATTAGATAAGCGAATAAATAATAATATTTTTTACTGAATATATTCATTTATTCAAATACAATCATATACACATTTATGCATACTTTAACAAAAAAGGAGTTTAATAAAAATGGGATTACATGTAAAAACAAAAGAATTAGTAGCAATCGGTGCCGCGATCGGGGGAAATTGCATACCCTGTTTGGAGTGGCATTACAAAAAATGCAGGGAATTAGGTATATCCAAGGAAGAAATCCAAGAAGCTATTGATATGGCTAAGAAGGTAAAGGAAGTGCCAATTCAAAAAATTTATAAAACAGCTGATAAACTAAACAGCGATAATAATATTTAAAGATTTAGAAAGCAGAAATTGGAGGAAAAAGCAATGAGTAAAGAAAAATTACAGGGGATTGGTTTTTTTGAAAGATATTTAACCATCTGGGTTGTCTTGTGTATGGTTATCGGTATATTGATTAGCAAGTATTTGTCTTTTATACCGGATTTTTTAGGAAAATTTGAATATGCCAATGTATCCATTCCGATAGCAATATTGATATGGATTATGATATATCCAATGATGATGAAGGTTGATTTTCAAAGCATAAAAAATGTAGGAAAAAATCCCAAGGGACTATATGTAACCTGGGCAACAAACTGGCTTATTAAGCCATTTACAATGTTTGGGATTGCATCGTTCTTCTTTTTTGTAGTATTTAAGGCAATTATTCCCGGTGATCTGGCAAGAGATTATTTAGCAGGAGCAGTTTTACTTGGAGCGGCACCATGTACTGCCATGGTCTTTGTATGGAGCTTTTTGACCAAAGGGGATCCGGCTTATACGGTTGTTCAGGTCGCTACAAATGACTTGATTATATTAGTGGCTTTTACTCCTATTGTTGCCTTTTTACTCGGTGTTGGTGGAATAAGCGTGCCCTGGGCAACCCTTCTTTTATCAGTAGTCCTTTTCGTTGTAATACCTTTAACAGCAGGAGCTTACACCAGAATGTCAGTGATAAAAAATAGGGGAGAGGAGTATTTTAATAAATCATTTATTCCAAAATTTAACAATATAACGGTAGCCGGATTGCTTTTAACACTGATAATCATCTTCTCTTTCCAGGGGAACGTTATCTTAACAAACCCATTGCATATTTTATTAATTGCTATACCGCTAACGATTCAGACTTTTCTGATCTTCTTTATCGCTTATCTGGCTTCGAGATTAATAAAGCTGCCGCATAATATTGCAGCTCCTGCTGGAATGATTGGGGCATCAAATTTCTTTGAGCTTGCTGTTGCAGTAGCAATAGCCCTTTTTGGACCGACATCTCCTGTTGCCTTAGCGACAATTGTAGGTGTGTTGGTTGAAGTTCCGGTTATGCTTATGCTTGTTAGGATAGCAAATAACACTGTGCATTGGTTCCCTGGTGAACAATCGTATATCAATATATCTGCTGTTCAAACAGAAAATAATTAAAAATTTGACTTAAAAGGAGTACGATTATGTTTAAACGATTAATCATTGCCACCGATTTATCCCTAGCTTCCTATGCGCTAACAGAATGTCTCGGTGGGCTGAAGGCATATGGTGCAGAAGAGTGTTTATTATTGCAATGTATAAGCACTCAACAAGCTGCTTCAATTGCCTTATCTTATACTACCGATGTGCTTGAAAGAAATCTGCAAAGCCAGAAAGAAATACTTGAAAAACAAGGCTTTAAGGTCGAAACGAGAATTGTGCCAGGAGTTGCCAAAAAAGAAATCAACAAGATAGCAAGAGAAGAAGATTATTCGGTCATTATAGTTGGAGCACAAAAACATACCTTATTGAGTGAAACTTTTTTTAGCGGTCTGGCTTATGATATTATTCATCATTCTGAAAAACCGGTATTATTAATAAGACTAGAGGATAATCCCAGTAAAGGGCAGTCCTGTATATCATCCATTGCTTGTGAAATTAGTAACCATATACTTTTCCCCACTGATTTCTCTGAAAATGCCGATTCTGCCTTTAAATATTTAGAAAAAATGGTTACTGATGGAGCAAAGAAAATCACCCTGGTTCATATACAGGATAAAAATAGGATTGTTCCATATTTAGAAGAAAAACTTGATGAATTCAACAAGATTGATAAGGAACGTCTTGAAAATATGAAAAAAAATCTACAACAAAAAGAAAATGTAGAGGTGAAAACTGTCATACGCTTTGGTTTACCTTCCGCTGAAATACCGAAACTGATTCAAGAGCTGAATATTCAGCTTGTTGTCATGGGCAGCCAGGGTCGCGGTTTTGTGCAAGAGTTGTTCCTGGGAAGCGTAAGTCACAATATAGCGCGAAACTCAGATGCGTCAGTTTTGCTAATTCCAGCAAAGCATTAAAAGATTTTTTTATGTCAATGGAAAAACTAAACAAGTATTCAATGAGAAAATAGAAGGATACGAAAGAGTTATAAAACGATTTTCAAGAAAGTACCAGACCAATCAATAAGGAGAGAAAAACAAAAGCGAAGGAAAGCCAAAAGAAGTT
>CAZPII010000261.1:0-2886 GCA_964586485.1 uncultured Atribacterota bacterium
AAAGCGATTCAGCAACTTTGTTTATTAATGAGGATGAGTATAAAATATATCCAATGATAAGTGCTTCGGGGGCAAGATATGCTAATAATACTGAGACAGTTATATTTTGGGAGCATCAAGGAGAGGCAATGGTGGAGATTAACGGAGAAACTATTTATCGGAAATGTAAACTTAAAGAGTAAACGACTTATTTATAGACAATTTTAGAAAAATAATAGGGAGCAGTTCTTACACTAACACACTTAGTATTTCTTTTTTATATCTTTCATTACATTTTTATAGAATTTTCCTAACTTTTTGTCTTTCCTTCGTTTTTCAACATAGGACAATTCATAATAAGCCGCTTCTTTTTTCATCTTCAGATAACTTTGATATCTTTCTGAAGATAAATTATCTTTTTTCAAAGCCTCCAAAACGGCACAGTCTTTTTCTTTGGTATGGGTACAATCATTAAATCGACAATGTTGAGCCAGGGAGGTTATTTCTGCAAAAGTCTCATTAATTCCGGTTTGGGAGTTCACTATTCCGATTTCGCGCATTCCCGGAGTATCAATAATCATGGCTCTGTTCGGTAAATAAATTAACTGGCGGGAAGTCGTGGTATGTTTGCCTTTACCAATCTTTCTTAAGCCCTGGGTTTTTAGAGAATTGCTGCCGATAAGCTGATTAATTAAAGTTGTCTTGCCGACTCCTGAAGAGCCAAGCATGCAGTAAATTTTACCGGAAATGAATAAATTAATTATACAATTCAAATTATATTTATTTGTGTTACTAAAGGGAATGACCTTGATATCCGGCATAGAGGTAACAAGAGAGGAAACTTTATCATCAATCTCTTGATTAGAAAGAAGATCACTTTTACTTAACAATATAACCGGCTGTATACTGCCTTCTCTTACAATAGATAGATATCTTTCCATCCTCCTTAAATTAAAATCGCTGTCAAGGGATTGAATTATAAATGCAGTGTCAACATTGGCGGCTATCAGCTGAGAAGATATCTTTTTCCCGGACATTTTACGCAGCAAAACAGTTTTCCTGGGGATTACTTTATGGATAGTAGCAAAAGTGTTTTGGTTGAAAAAATGAACATATACTTGATCACCAACTGTGGGGTAATCCAGAGAAGATTCTGATCCATACATTAAATTTCCAGTCATTTCGGCATATACTTCACCGTTGGTATTATCATTACAAATAGTATAACTATTCTTGTATGCACCTGTAACCAGAGCAACCTGAAAATCCAATTGTTGTTTATTAGATGAAGTTGATTTTTGTGAATATTTCATACCTGACTCCATGATAAATGTATTATACCAAAAAATAATTATTTTAGTTAATTAAATGATAGCATATTGTAATAAATTCAGTTAATAATTTTGAAAATCTTATTTACTATTTTCAGAGAAAGATACTCTAACTCTGAATTTATTTATCAGAAATTTGATAGTTTAAACAGTTTGATATAATAGGTTTTGAAAAAAATAAATTTTGGTTAAAAGTGTGGATAATTACAAATTAAAATGATTCTGCTAATACCTAGGTGATGTTTGTTTTGTGATATTTTAGTGTATCAGATATACTAATTAAATAATAATTAGTGAATTAGAAGAATATATAGCCAATTGGAATTGATTTTTTACTGTGACACAAGGAAGGATAATAATACATGAACATTGATGAAATGTTTAAGAAAACACGAGCAGGAGAGGCATTATCTCAGGAGGAGCTTATTTATCTGCTGAGCTTTTCATCTGATTCTCCTGAAGCTTACCATATAATGGCTGAGGCAAATCGTATATCGAAAGAGCTTTCAGGTGGAAAAGCCGAAATTCATGCCCAATTTGCTCTCAATTTTGCTCCATGCAATTGTGAATGCCTTTTTTGTTCTTTTGCCAGAGCCAATAAGGTTTTTAGTATGACAACAGAGCTTTCTGCCGAGCAGGCAGTAGCTTATGCGGGTCAATTTGAAAGAGATGGTGCAAATGCTATCTATATGATGACTACCGCTCAGTATCCTTTTAAATGTTTTTTGGAAATTTCAATGGAAGTCAGGAAAAATCTGAAGCCAGAAACAACCCTCATTGCTAATATTGGAGATCAATCCCTTAAAAATGCTGTAAAGTTGAAAGAAATTGGATTTGACGGAGTTTATCATGCTATTCGCTTACGCGAGGGAATAGACACCTGTTTAGAGGTGGAAAAGAGGGAACAGAGTATTAGAAACTTTAAACAAGCCGGTCTGGAAGTGGGAACATGTGTTGAACCGATAGGACCGGAACATTCTAATCAGGAATTAGCCGAGATGATCAAATTTACTGCTTCTCTCGAAGTATCTTATAGTGGTGCGGCCAGGAGGATTTCTATACCGGGAACGAAAATGGCCAAGCAGGGAATGATAAGTGAATTACGTTTAGCTCAAATTGTTGCGGTTACCAGATTAGGGGTACCGCCCAGTGTTATAGGGCATTGTACCCATGAACCATCTACTTTGGGTGCAATTGCCGGAGCTAATCTCTTTTGGGCTGAATCCGGGGCGAATCCCCGAGACACTGAGGCTGATACCGAAAAAGGAAGGGGAGAAACTGTAGAAAGCTGTCACTCTATTTTTCGAGAAAGTAATTGGGATGTGTTGTGTGGATCCTCACTATATTTCAATTGTGATCCTCATTGTATCGGGAAAGGGGTTTAGAGGAGTAATCTATGAAACAAAAAATAAACTATATCGTTGATATCTTGTTACTTATTACTTTTTTAATTACCAGTATAACCGGCTTGATTAAATGGCGGTTATTGATAACCACATTAGGCATTGCCAACCTTTATTTTATACTGCCTATGGGAACAATTCGTCTATGGCATGAATGGGCCAGTTTTTCCATG
>CAZPII010000262.1:0-2882 GCA_964586485.1 uncultured Atribacterota bacterium
GGAATTATTCCAGCTTTAGAAAGTGCTCACGCTATTGCGTATTTACTAAAATTAATCCCTCAAACCAAAAAGGATGACATTGTTATTGTCTGTCTTTCCGGAAGAGGGGACAAAGATACTGAAGTTGCCTTTGAAAAAATGGAGGATAAGATATGAAAATTGAAAAAAAACTATGTGATTTAAAAGATCAACAGAAAAAGGCATTAATAATATACATTACTGCAGGAGATCCGTTTTTGGAAGCGACTGAAAAGTTAGTTTACACTATTGCTGAAGCAGGAGCAGATATTATTGAGCTGGGCATTCCTTTTTCTGATCCCTTAGCAGATGGCGCTACTATTCAACAGGCCTCTCAAAGGGCATTAAAGAACAAGGTAAATATTCCCGAAATATTATCTACTGTAGCAAGGATAAGAGGAAAAACTTCAGTTCCCATTCTGCTCATGGGTTACTATAATCCCATGTATTGCTATGGATTGGATTCTTTGGTGACGGATAGCAAGAAAGCTGGTGTAGATGGTTTTATTGTTCCTGACCTGCCATTTGAGGAAAGTGATAAATTTCAAAATTTAACCAGCCAGGCAGGATTGGATTTCATATCTTTTATAGCTCCTACCAGTTCTCCGAAAAGGATTGCTGCTATTGTTCAAAATGCACGCGGATTTATCTATTGTGTTTCTGTAACAGGGGTTACCGGAGCTAGAAAGGAGTTTTCTAACAAGATTGTCGAGATGACCGAAAAGATCCGTCTATATACTGATTTACCTTTGGCAGTAGGGTTCGGTATCAGTAAGCCGGAGCAGGCTAAAGAGGCTTCTAAATATGCCGATGCGGTTATTGTGGGAAGTGCGGTAATTAATTTGATTGAGAAATCCAGGGGAGATTTAACAAAAATGCTACCCTCGGTTAGTGAATTTGTGGGCTCTTTGAAAGAAGTAATAACAAAAAAACACTAGTTTCTGTTATAGTAATTTTGGATTAATTTACAGTCAAATATAATCTGGAACATTATACATAAGAAAAAATTAATAAAAAATAAGAAACTAAATTTTAATATTTATAATTCAGGTAGAGGATGAGTAGAAAAGAGTTAAGATTGACTATCTATTTATAATTATAATATAATAAATAATTAAAGATAAAATAACTTTTTTCTTTCATACAGTTCCATACATTAATATATTTCATATGATATTTTAAATGAACAGGTGTTGGGCAAATGAATTATGTCAAAAATAATACTCCCCTCTATTTAACCTGGGTAATTGTATTTCTCTTATTCGTTTTTGTATTTATCGCAGGTACGACTGTTCAAATTCTGGCCCAGGGATATCTAGAGTATCAGACAAAAGAAGGTGATTCTCTCTGGACAATTGCCCGCCAATTTCAGTTATCGATACACGAAGTTGCTCAAGTAAACAATATTGAACAAGATCAACGGCTATCTCCGGGTCAATTAATTAAAATCCCCAAAAATAAAGGGGATGATAGTTCTAGCTCGAGCAAAGACGTTTCAACCGTTATTCACACTGTAGAAAGAGGTGAAAGCCTTTGGGATATTGCCCAACAGTATCGTTTATCATTAGAGCATATTTCTTCAGAAAATGATTTAAATAAAACGGATTCTCTTTCTATTGGTCAGGAAATTAAGATACCCATAGATAGTACTAAGAAAGAGGAAACAAAAAAGAAAGATAAATTAAAATCTCAAGAAATGAGTACTAGCTTAAAACAGGAATTTAGAGATTTGGTAAAAGAACTTAATTATACAGCTAAAGAAGATGAAAACTTATGGACTATTACTCAAAATTATCAGGTTTCTTTAAAGGATTTTTCACAGACGAATGATTTAGCAGATTCCAAAAGGCTGTCCATCATTCAGGTTATCAAAAGCCCCCAGGATAGTAGATCAGGAAATGAAGAAAATAAAAAAGAGGAAAGTAATGCAAAAGAAGCTCTGCAGGATATTACTCAACTATCAGTTAGTCAAAAATTAGACCTTCCTGCTACAGACCTGACAGCCGAACAGGAAACAGGTACTGCCACTTCGGTTGCACAAACAGCAAAACCCAAAGATGTTATCCACTATGTCCAAAAAGGAGAGACTCTCTGGCAAATTTCTCGAAAATACCAGGTGAGCGTACAATCTATTGCCAGTGCCAACCAGATTTCTGAAAGCAGAAAACTTAATGTTGGACAAAGACTTGCGATCCCTGAGCCCAGAAGTTCTTCGATATCTTCTCGTTCTTTTATCTGGCCCTTGAATGGACATATCACCTCTCAATTTGGAATTAGGACCCTGAGGGGTAGACGAGACTACCATACCGGTATCGATATCGATGCCAGCACTGGAGCATTAATAAAAGCTGTAGAAAGTGGCAAAGTAAGTTTTTCCGGATATATTAACGGATATGGTAATGTGGTTATCATTGATCATGCTGGCGGTTATTCGACGGTTTATGCCCATAGTGCAAGTAACTTGGTGAAAGAAGGACAGAATGTGAAGAAAGGGGATATCATCTGCAAATTAGGATCTACTGGTAATGCTACCGGTTCCCACCTTCATTTTGAAATCAGGGAAAACGGTAGACCCGTTAATCCGCTTAACTATCTGCCATAAAAACAAACAGAGAAACTTAGATTGAAATCCAATTGATTCAGAGAACCAGAAATAACCATATTCAATATAAAAATGTTATCCATATTTACTTTGTTTATAGCACCGGACACCCTAAACATCAAAGATTATGACCAGAAGAAGATCCTGCATTTTAAGGTGAGCCATTCGGTCAAGGTTAAAAGGGGGATTTAGGGACTGGATGAAAAAGAAAAAAATGGAAGAAAAAATGATTTTATGGTAAAGTATTATGCGATGGAAAAAA
>CAZPII010000263.1:0-2868 GCA_964586485.1 uncultured Atribacterota bacterium
TTAAATACTGATTAGCTTGAAATATTAAACAAAAAAATGTAATCAGTGAGAATAAAAGAAAAAGAGAGCTAATGTAAATTAGTTCTCTTTTTCTTTTATTGACAATAAATCAAACCAAACAAAAAATACTCTTTTCCAAAATTACACTTTTATTGCGATATTTTATTTACCATTACCATCCTACAGGAAGAATTTAAGCCTGTTTTGAAGGCTTATTAAAACCACCTGTTATGCGGGTGCGTTATTATTATAATATTTTTATTGTTAATATAACTAATTTTTGTTATTATTAATGTAATATTCAAAATGATACTTACTTGCTACCTTTAATCTATATTAATTAAGAAACGATAAAATGAAAAAATACAAAAAATATAATTTAAACCAATTAACAATTTCTTTTTTTATAATAATTATTATAACCATGCTTTTTGGTTGCAATGATACGGTTTTACCGAATAATCCACCGGATAATAACTTGGAAGATAATAGTAACGTGAGTAAAAATTATTTCTATCAAATTATAGTTGCAGATAATGCTGAAGTAATCAAGGATTGCACCCCACTATTTAAAATACTGACCGATAATGAGAATGTTGAAGCTATGTCCTTCAGTGGAAACAATGAGGATTGGTCTGAGTGGATAGATTATACGGAAAGCTATAACCAATTCAATATCGCCAGTGGCAACAATGGGACTGCTTTGGCCTCGGGAAACAAAACTATATATGTCCGCTTTAAAGATACGAACGGAACTATTTTACCCCGAGAATCTCAAGAACCTGCTTGGTATAACTTTGAATACGAGATGCAGGAACTTTTTGCTATTAAGATTGAGCCAAATGAAATTCCGCTAAAAACTGGTGAAAGTAAGACTTTTATCGTAAAAGGTTATGATATTTCCTCAAAAAATGAAGTCCCCCTGGATGGTTCCAAAATAAAATGGAATAAATCATGTGCTGTTGGAGAATTAAGCTCCTCCATCGGTTTACAAACGACATATACTGCCCCGGAAATTATGGGTATAAGAGATATATCTGCATCCTATGGCTCTTTAGTTACCGGTGCAAAGATTGATGTACTTAATTGATCAAACTAATTAATTTGGTATTAATATTTGACAAGCATTTTTTAGAAGGTCAAACGTATTGACCTGACAGATACTAATATGTAAAATAAACAATAAACAATATAAAAAAACAAGGAGAAAGTGAAATGAAAAAATTTTTTATGCTGTTACTGATATTGTCCTTAGCGATTTTTGTTTTTACCGGATGTGACGGAGTAGTCCCAAGCGAAGGTGAAGGTGAGGGTGAGGGAGAAGGTGAAGGCGAAGTTGAAGTAAAACAGGTAGTTCTACTGGAAGCATATGTAGCAGATGGGTGCCCCATTTGTGCCGCTGTAAAACCGCATTTGGAGCAATTGGCAGAAGAGTATGGTAATGATGAGTTGATTTTTGTAGAACCAATACCCTGGGGTATTTACGCAATGCCGGAAGCTTATCAACGTTATAACTGGTATCAATTATCCGGTGGAGTGCCAAAAATTTTAATGAATGGATCTCTCTATTCAGGGTCAAATACATATTCGGCAATCAAAAGTATGATTCAAGCCAAATTGGCTTTGACTCCCAGAGTTTCCATCCAGGCATCCCGAAGCAGTCAGGGACAAACCTCGATTATAGGCGGAACTATTAAAAATATCAGTGATACTGTATTATCCAATGTGGTTATTAACGGTATGACTTTTAGAAGTCGCGGAGATTTCGGTTATGCCGTAACGAATATCTTTGAAGATGAAAAAATATCTGTTACCTCTTTAGCTGCCGGAGAAAGTAAAAGCTTTACCATGACCCTGGAAGATATTAGTTGGGATGATATGAAATATGATGGAGTTATTTTTGTCCAGCTAACTACTGGCAACAAGAATATCTACCAAGCATTGTTTATTGACTGAATTAGGAAAGAGTTATTACAGGCACAAATTCGGGGTCAGGCTTCACAATTTCTGAAATTGTGAAGCCTGACCTCATGAACACACAAGGAGAAAGAAACTTATAATGAAAAAACTAATATTAATTATCATGATAATATTTTTAAGTGCTTTTCTATTAAACGGTTGTGATGGTTTTACACCTTCTATGCCAAATGATGAATATGATGAAGAGAACACCGAGTTGAGTTATATCAAGGTATTGCCCGGTTCGGCAGAGTTGAGTGTAAACCAGTCTAAGAAATTCGAGGTTAAAGCATATAATTCGGATGATAATCAGATAGAAATAGATGTTGCCAAAATAAAGTGGGTAGTTACCTATGAATGCCCGGTTTGTGGAGTAGTATGGAAATTATCTCCTACCCAGAATTCACTTCAGACAACTTTTACACCACTGGACACCGGAAGTTATGAAGTTTGGGCTAAATTTGAAGGAACAGAAGTCAAGTGGGCAAAAGCCAATGTGGAAGTGAATTGACTGTTTTAATATTGTTAAGTTAAAATAGGGAAAAGTATCCAAAAATGAAAATAAAGGTAATTATTCATAAAGCTGAAGAAGGTGGTTACTGGGCTGAAGTTCCCGCCATCCCAGGTTGTTTTACTCAAGGAGATACCTGGGAGGAGCTAATTCAAAATATCTATGAAGCAGTAGAAGCCTGTTTGAGTGTTGATATTGAAAAAACTAAAATTGAACCTTCTGACAAAGTATTAGATGTAGCTATATGAAAGAAGTTTCTGGTAAAGAGTTATGTAAAATCCTTGAAAAACATGGCTAGGAGATAAAAAGGATTAAAGGGAGTCATCATATTTATATGAAAAATGGAAGAAAAGAACGTATAAGCATTCCAGTTCATGCCAAAAAGAGCCTCAAAAAAG
>CAZPII010000264.1:0-2822 GCA_964586485.1 uncultured Atribacterota bacterium
AAGTTTTAAAGGGTCTTTCATATCTTTCCAGGTAATTTCTGAGATATGCAGAAGGCCTTCAATTCCACCAATATCTACAAAAGCTCCAAAATCAGTTATGTTAACAATTTTACCATCTAATATTTGTCCTGTTTCCAGATTGGAAAGTGTTTTTTGCCTTAATGCTTCCCTCTCTTTTTCCAGTGAAAGGCGATGTGATAATACAACATTATTGCGATTTTTATCCAGTTTCAAGATATGAAAGGTTAACTTTTTCCCAACATATTTATCCAGATCTTTTTCTTCTATAAACTTTTGTTCGACATGAGACAAAGGCACAAAACCTTTAATGCCTATATCGACAATAAGTCCATTAGCATTTTTTTCAATTACTCCACCCTGAATAGGGGTTTTACTTTTATAGGCATTATATAGTTGATCCCATAAAAGAATATAGCGAGCTCTTTCACGGGAAAGGTGTATCTGTCCATTTTTTTCATCAACCTGGACAATATAGACATCAATTTCATCATCTACTTCCAGGGAATGGTTTACTTTGTCCTGGTTTGAACTAAATAGAGAGTCTTCAGTAGCAGGAAGGAAGCCTTCCATTTTATAATTGATATCAACAAGATATCCTTCGTCATCTACCTTTACAACCTTACCTTTAGCTATTTCTCCCTTCCTGATTTTTTTGAACCCGTCCAATGAATTGTTCATCATTTCATTCATTTGATCCTGGTTCTGAGTTTCCTCTGCGTCCTTTACTTCTTTTTTTTCTTCAATTACATCATTCTTGTTTTCCATTAGATTAACATTTCCTCCTTCATCATTGTGCTAATCTTACCAAAATTTATTACAATATTTGATAATTATACACAATCCTTTTTATATTGTTGTTATTTTATTTTATTATGAATAAAGAATATTTTTTAATAATATTCTTTATTATCTAAGCTTTATTTTTCACTTGAATTATTCTCTTCTCAGTAATAATATAATCCACCGGCATATCATATTCTCCCACAGGTATTTCATCAACAATTTGCATCTCAAAGGCTAAACCTATAGAAGAAACGCCTTCATTTAACTTTTTAAGGAATCGGTCATAATACCCTTTTCCTCTGCCTAAACGATGTCCCCGTTCAGTAAAGGCAACACCCGGGACAACAACCAGATCCAAAACATTGTGAGAATACAATCTGTAGAATTCTTCTTTGGGTTGATATATTCTTAAACTGCCTAAGGCAAGTTCATTAAAATCATGTATTAGAGAAGGAATTAATTCGATCTTTTCCTGATCAATGAGAGGTATAAATATTTTTTTATTATATTTTTGCGCATTTTTTATGATTTTCTCTGTTTGAACTTCTTTTTTAGTGGAAAAATATAGCATAATATTTTCTGACTGTCGGTATTTATCAAAATTTATAAACGCATTGGTTATTATATTGCTTTTTTCTAAAATAACCTGCTGAGAAAGTGTATTTCTTCTGATTAATAACTGCTTTCTTAAGGCTTGTTTTTTTAACTTGTTAATCATAATATATAGATAGTGTTATTGTCAAGTAAAATAGAATAACCCCGCTATGACGCTCACCTCAAGTTTTGATTCCGATCCTCAAACAGGTGGATATCTACCCGAGTATTTCGTACTTCCAGTTGATTAACAATAAAGTTAATTTTAGGTCATCCCTTACAGGAAACCCACAGGCTTGCACTACATACCCGGAGATCGATTTCCTTATCAAAAAAGTGTTGGGTCAAAACTTATTCAGCTTCGCGTCCACAGCAGGGTGACTTATCGGTAACGGTTCTTGAGTATAATATATCACATTTGTTGAGAAAATACAATAAAATCGTATCAAGTATATAGTATCTCGTTACTCGATACTGATTTTCAAATGCAATTCCTTTAATTGTTCCGGGCTGACTTCTGAGGGAGCACCGGTTAGAGGACAAGTAGCCTTTTGCGTTTTTGGAAAGGGAATCACTTCTCTTATTGAATTAGCTCCGGTTAAAAGCATTACCAATCTGTCCATTCCAAAAGCAATACCACCATGTGGAGGGGCTCCAAACTTTAAAGCCTCAAGTAAAAAACCAAATTTTCGCTCTGCTTCTTGTGGTTTAATACCCAATAGATTAAATATTTTTTGTTGCAATTCTGTCTGGTGTATTCGGATACTTCCTCCCCCGATCTCATTACCATTCAGTACAAGATCGTATGCTTTAGATTTAACCTGATAAGGGTCAGTTTCCAACAAAGGAATATCTTTTTCCACCGGAGCAGTAAAAGGATGATGCATAGAAGTGTATCTTTTTTCAGTATGGGAATATTCGAATAATGGAAAATTGGTAACCCATAGAAATTTATAACTATTTTTTTCAATTAAATTGAGATTTTTGGCAATTTTAATGCGAAGCATACCCATTGTCTGTGCAACTTGCTGGCATGTTCCAGCAACAATAAAGATAAGGTCACCGGCTATTGCCTGCATTTCCTCTTTAATTTGTGCTATCTCATCAGAAGAGATATATTTACCTATAGAAGATTGAATGCTATCGTCTTTTTTAAAACGAATGTAAGACAAACCTGCTAATCCGAATGATCTCACATAATCATTTAAATCATCGATATTCTTACGGGAAAATGTTTCTGGTTTTTCCGTTTTTATAGCACCTATCTTGCCATTTTCCGCAACAATATTTGAAAATATTTTAAACTCTGTTTTTTTAAAAATTTGGTTTAAATCATGAATTTCCATGCCATATCTCAGGTCAGGTTTATCAATTCCATACCTGGATATTACCTCATCATAATCATATCTGGGAAAAGGTTTCTT
>CAZPII010000265.1:0-2817 GCA_964586485.1 uncultured Atribacterota bacterium
AAAATATTAGCTCAACAATGATTGAAATAAGTCGACCGGTAGCACCCTGGGAAAATATATTAAGAAAAGATGAAGATATCAAAAAAAATGAAGTTCTTTTACAAGAAGGGCATTCTCTAAGACCTCAGGATATTGGTTTACTGGCAGCGCTGGGATGGATAAAAGTCAGTGTTTATCGAAAACCGGTTATTGCTATCATTTCTACCGGAGATGAAATTATACCGATTCATACCCAACCGAAACCCGGTCAAGTTCGGGATATTAATTCTTATACATTAGGTGCTGCTATTGAACAGATCGGATGTATACCTTGTTATCTGGGTATTATCCCGGATGATGAAAGATTGCTGGAAAGAGAGCTACATAAGTGCTTAGATGAAAAAGAGATTGATTTAATATTGATTTCCGGGGGCAGCTCGGTTGGGATTCGGGATTATACCTTAAAAGTTTTAAACCGCCTCGGTTCTCCGGGCATTCTGGTTCATGGACTGGCATTGAAACCCGGCAAACCAACCATCATCTCTTTAAATACAAACAAACCCTTTATCGGTTTGCCCGGTCATCCTGTTTCGGCTATGATGGTATTTGAGAATATAATAAAAAAAATAATATCTGACTTAAAAGGTGAAGTTTTTCGGTTCGGGGAACAAAAAACTATCGATGCTCTCTTGGAATCCAATGTATTTTCCGATGCGGGCAGAGAAGAATATATTCGTGTTTCTTTACAGGATAAGAATGGCCAATTATGGGCTATTCCTGTTCTTGGTAAATCCGGTATGATTTCTTCCCTGGCCAGAGCTGATGGTTTTATCACTATCGGGCTTAACCAGGAAGGATTATATCAAGGAAGTAAGGTTTCTGTTACTATATTTTAGCTTATCTTGAAATAAGCAGGGAATATCTTAACTATTTTAAGATTATAAAGAAAAGATACAAAAAAGAGACAATATGACAGAACGTAATATTTATTTGAACAAAATATCTTTAAAGGAAGCAAAACAGAAAATTGAGAAAGCTATTTTAGAAGGCAAAATAGTTTTGCAACAAAGAAGCATATGGCTGCCGGTAGAAAATTCTCTTGAGCGGGTTACCTCAGAAGCTGTTTATGCCAGAAGGTCATCTCCACATTATACCGCAGCCGCTATGGATGGTATAGCTGTGCATTCCGGGAGTACAGAGAATGCCTCAGAGAATAATCCTGCAATTTTAGAGTATGAAAAAGATTTTTTGTATGTTAATACCGGCAATCTTTTGCCGGAAGGATTTGATGCAGTAATAAAAATTGAAGATGTTGTTCCCGTTGGGCAAAATGAAAATAATCAATTCAGTAAAGAAAAAAAAGAAAAGAAACAATTGCAAATTTATCAATCCGTTTTCCCCGGTTCAAATATTCGTAATATTGGGGAAGATATCATTACCCATCAGTTAATACTGCCTGTAAATCATAAAATTAGACCGGTTGATATGGGTGCCCTGATGGGAGGAGGGGTAACTCGATTGAAGGTCAGAGAAAAACCTCGTGTAGCAATCATTCCTACCGGAGAAGAGCTGGTTAAACCTGATGAAAAAGAAATAAAGGCCGGGGAAATAGTGGATTTTAATTCTACAATGCTCTCAAATTCAGTGCTTCAATGGGGTGGAGAGCCTATTGTTTATCCGATCATCCGGGATATTAAGGAAGAATTAGTAGAAAAATTGCAGGAGGCAATAAAGGAGAACGATATTGTTACTATTATTGCCGGTACATCAGCAGGTTCTAAAGATTATACCGCAAAGGCACTTGGAGAACTGGGAGAAATACTTTTTCATGGTGTAGCTATTATGCCGGGTAAGCCTACTTTGGCAGGAATAGCTCAGAGTGTGCCGGTTATTGGATTGCCCGGATACCCGGTTTCATATTTAATTGCAGCCTGGGAATTTGTTTTACCGTTGGTATACAGAAATCTAAGATTATCTCCCCCCGGTAGAAAAAAAGTAGAAATATTGATGGGAAGAAAAGTGGTATCTAAATTGGGGAATGAAGAATTTCTCCGAGTCAAATTAGCGAAAATTGACAATCGGTTAACAGCTTACCCCTTAAATCGGGGTGCAGGTGTTATTTCTTCCCTGGCGGAAGCAGATGCCCTGATTAAAATATCTTCCCATAGTGAGGGGCTGGCTTTAAGAGAAAAAACCAAAGCAGAATTATTAAAAGAAGACTTTAACCAGGATGATACAATTATTATTATTGGCAGCCATGATCTTATTCTGGATGTTTTAAGAAATGAACTTCAAATATTATTTCCGGAATTACGTCTGGCATCATTTCATACCGGTAGTATGGGCGGTCTTTTGGCTTTAAAGCAGAAAATTACCCATCTGGCAACTTCTCATCTCCTTGATGTAGAAAGCGGGGAATATAATCTTCCTTATATTCGGCGAATTTTACCAGACCATGACCTGGTGGTGGTAAATTTGGCATATCGTCAGCAGGGTTTAATGGTTTCCAATGGTAATCCAAAAAGAATAGAGGGGGTACAGGATTTAGTTCGTGAGGATGTGTATTACGTTAATCGACAAAAGGGTTCCGGTACTCGTGTCCTTCTGGACTATCTACTTGATAAAAACAATATTAATCCAGATGAAATAAAAGGCTATCAACAGGAGCAATTTACTCATCTTATGGTTGCGTCAGCGGTTGCCAATCAGAAAGTAGATGCTGGATTAGGCATTCTTTCAGCAGCCAGGGCTTTTCAGCTGGACTTTATTCCATTAATAACAGAACGTTATGATTTTATCATTCCTGAGAAGTACTTTCAGAGTAAAAAAATACAAAAA
>CAZPII010000266.1:0-2812 GCA_964586485.1 uncultured Atribacterota bacterium
TACTTTGGATTAGTAAGAGTTTTTTGAAAATCCTCACTGATATCTTGCTGGATAAACGGAATATTTAAATATTGTTCCCCGTAAGTATGTTGTTTATTTTCTATAAAGGGGGTTTTTAAACGCAAACCAATTACCTCTATATTTTGTTCTAATATTATTTTAATCGCTAATATACTATCCAAGCCACCGGAATATAGTGCTATTGCTTTCTTTTCCTTAGCCATAAAAAATTACTTTTTCCCTTCTCTAAAAATATACTTTCTGTTGTTTTACATTTTATATTCTTAATTTTTTGTAAATATTTTTAGCATAATACTGAAATTTTAATAAAATTAAGGTTTTTTTAATATTGTAGCAGAAAAAGTATACTGAAGATAAAGTGGGAGAGCAAATAAATAATAATGATAACAGTAAATACCTCACCCGCATAGCGAATAGGTTTAAGATCCTCTAAAAGAGGCTGGTCTTTTTTTATGGTTATATAAAAGGAAGAGGATTAAACCTCTTCCTTTTATTTTCTATTCACAACTTATAGCCTCAACTGGACAATCTTCAGCAGCTTGTTTGCAAGATTCTTCTGCATCTTTAGGGACAGTATCCACCTTAACAGCTGCTACATCATCTTGCATTTCAAAAACTTCGGGACATGTGCTTTCACAAAGTCCGCATCCAGTACAAAGATCCTGATCAACGGTTGCTTTCATTGTTTTTTCACCTCCTATACCTGAAAGTTTTTTACTCAACTATCTTTAGCAAACTAACTATATATATTATAACATCTAAGGAAATTGTTAATTTATTAAATATATATTTATTTTTAATCTACTAAAAATCATTAACTAATTTAAAATAACTTAAATTATTATAAAATTCAAGGTCTATTCATTATATTTTGTCTATATTTCTATCTTTAAAAAATCTTCAGCCAAAATAATTTCCGGCTGCTGACTTTGCACTTCTTCCTGAAACGTATTCCAATTTCCGAAATCCTTTGATATATGGTGATATCTGGGACTAATATGGGTTAACACAAGCTTTTTTACATTTGCAGATCTTGCTACTTTGAGTGCATCTTTAATTGTAGAATGAAAACTCTGCTTTGCTTCGATCTTTTCTTTGCTAGCAAAGGTCGCTTCATGAATAAGCAAATCTGCATCTCTAGAAAGGTTAATAGCATTTTCGGAAAACATTGTATCACTACAGTAAGATATCTTTTTAATTTTTATAGATTCCTTCACAAAATCGTCTGTTTTTAATATCCTACCATTTTTGAGAGTTATTTCCCTTTTTTCTTTAATATCCTGATAAATCGGTCCGGGTTGAATTCCTAGTTTTGTTAATTTTTCAACAATTATATTTCTTTTCGTTTTTTTTTCAATAACAGAATAACCAAAACTATCAATTTGATGATTGAGTATTGCACAATAAACTGAACAATCTTCCTTTTTCCACAATAGATTACTGCTCATAAATTTTTCTCTTTCAATAGGATAAAAATTGTAGTGATAAGGAATATATGTTTTGGAATAATAAAAACAACTTCTCAAATATTCTTCAAGACCGACAGGGCCAAAAATATTAATGCTTTTTTCAATTCCCTGTAATCCACGTGTAGCTAGCAGTCCAGGGAGTCCAAAAATATGGTCACCGTGTAAATGGCTAATGAATATATTTTTTAACTTTGATAACTTTAACCCTATACGTTGAATCTGGTGTTGTGTACCTTCTCCACAGTCAAATAACCAAAAATCGTTTTTATTTTCAAATATAAGAGCTAAAGAAGCAACATTCCTTATAGCAGAAGGCATTCCGGCACTTGTTCCTAAAAAAATAACTTTTTCCATTATTCCCAGTCTTTATTGTTGTAATATTTATTTAATTGTCTTTATTTTATTATTTTTGACATCCAGGACACACAAAAGTACTTCTATTATCAATTCTAATTATTTCTAAAGGTTTTTCACACAATGGGCAGTTTCTTCCTTTTTTGCCATATACCATAATAGTTTCTCCAAAACTTCCCTTATTGCCCCGTGAATCTAGATAAGATTCGTCATTCATTGTAGTTCCACCAAGCTCAATTGCCTGTGTTAAAATATTCCTGGTGTTTAAATAAATCTTTTTGGCCTCATTAAATGTTAAGGAATTTGACTTACGTAGAGGATGTATGCCAGAGTGGAAAAGGATTTCATTAGCGTATATATTACCAATTCCAGCAATAATTTTTTGGTTCATTAAAAAAGATTTGATATTTTTTTTATTTTTTTGAATTAACCCATAAAAACATTCAAAAGTAAACTTGTATCCTAATGGTTCAAAACCCAAAGATTCAATACAAGGCAATATTTTACCATTCTTCAGCAACCATATTTTTCCAAATCGCCTAACATCATTATAAATCATTCTACTGTTATCTTCGAAAAAAAATTTTATATGATTATGGTTTTCCTTTATTTTTGAGAAGGGAAGGGCTTTAGCTTTTTCTGGATCATCCCGGTATAAGATAATCCCGCTCATGCCTAGATGAATAATAAGATTATCTCCATGGGCTAAAACAAAAATAAAATATTTTCCTCTTCTCTTAATATTTTTTATGGAAGAACCTTTTAGCCTGGCAGAAAATTCATGAACACTGATATTTTTAATTAATAGGTAATTTTTTATCTGGATTTTTACTATTTTTTTACCAATAACTTCTTTTTCCAGACCTCTTCTTATTGTCTCTACTTCTGGTAGTTCCGGCATTTCTCTCCCTCCAAATAAAAAATTCCCGGCAGTGTCCTACTCTCCCACAGAAAAGACTGCAGTACCA
>CAZPII010000267.1:0-2781 GCA_964586485.1 uncultured Atribacterota bacterium
AGATTAATCTCAAGCGATTACTACGCTGGAAAGATCATAGAATGCTTACCGAAAAGATTCTATCTGGTCCCAATAAAGGAAAAGAAAACATAAAAGTTTTAAAGGTATTAGAAAGCAGTGATACTATTAATGAGTTTCGAGAAGGCATTATTGGGATTGAAGAGTTTAAAAGTATAACAGAAAAGATATTTCCCACTGGCTTTGTATGGCAAATATTTCTTTTTCATATTGCCCGGCCAGTTGAATTTCCCATTGCAGATCGGAATGTCTTTCAATCATTTTCAATTCACAAAAAGACAATGATACCAAGAGATTGGGAAGGGTATAAAGATTATATTGATTACTTTTTCCAAATCGCTATATCTGCAAGTATTATCACAGAAAGGCCGAAGGGTAATGAGCCGGATCTTAAAGAAATAGTAAAAGAATTAAAAATAGTTGACAATGCACTTGTTGCCTTTGGTCAATTTTTGAACTCTCATTTTGTAAAAACTAACGGAGTCAGTTCTTGAAATATAAGTTCTTTACTCAATCAGAGGTTAAATATCAAATAGTAGAAAAATGAATTCAAAAGGAATTTATTTTGAATAGAAGAGAATAGATAGATTCTATTGTTGGATCTAAATCCGGATACACGATTGATAATCCTGATTTTTTAGAAGAAATGCATAGTTATTGGTTTGGAAGATAACGAAAGATATCCTTTTTTATGAAATATGTTGGTGGGAATGAAATTTTATTTATTTTCCGAGATTGAGTTTGAAATGCCTGATCCTGTTAATCTAATTGAATGCTATTGTTACCGGTTTTTTAAATATCAGTACTTCAAAATTTAAAGATGGCAAAACAGAAGAAATGATAATATTGAATTTATTTAGGAATTTTTGATGAGGTTAGATGCAAAACGAAAGTTGACATCTATTTGATAAATGTCAACTTTAATGATAGAATAATGACATGTATAAAAATGAATCCAAAGTTATTATTGGTAAAAATGTAAAACAGATAGAAGGGTACAAAGCCTTTATTCCTGAAAGATTTCCTCCGCGGAATTTGTCTTTTCAGGGAGAAAAGCTAATTCAGCTGTTATCTAAATCCAGCATATTATTGGGTAAATTAGATGGGCTAACTAAACTTGTTCCTGATATTGATTTTTTTATTTTTATGTATATTAAAAAAGAAGCTGCTCTATCAAGCCAAATAGAAGGAACTAAAGCACAATTGACTGATGCTTTACATGCTGAAGTTGAAAGAGTCCCTGAATTACCTTCAGACGTAGATGATATCTTGCATTATATTGAAGCCATGAATTTAGGCTTTAAAGAGTTAAATAAAATTCCTTTGTCTTTAAGATTAATCAAAAAAATTCATCAGAGATTATTAACCAATGCCAGAAGCACCTATTTCCCTTATCCCGGGGAGTTCAGAAAGAGCCAAAATTGGATTATGGGAACTAACCCCAATAATGCTCGCTTTGTACCGCCTCCTCCTCATCAAGTAGCTTCTGCAATGACTGATTTGGAAAAATATTTTTATACGAATACTACTGTCCCTGCTTTAATAAAGATAGGTTTAATTCATGCTCAATTTGAGACAATTCATCCATTTATTGACGGAAATGGTCGGACTGGAAGGTTGCTTATTACTCTTTATCTTTGTCAAGAAAAACTATTGGAAAGGCCAGTTCTGTATTTTTCTGAATATTTAAAGAGGAATCGAGACCTATATTTTGATAAGTTAGATGAATATAGAAAGGGAAATGTATTGTCCTGGTTGGAATTTTTTCTAGAAGGTATAGGGAAAGTTGCTGGAGAGGCGATTGAAACATCGAATAAAATTATTGAATTACGTGAGAAGAACCGACAAAAAGTAATGAAGTTAGGTAAGGGAGCCAAAAATGCTGACAAACTTTTAAAAAGTCTTTATAAATTACCCATTATTAATGTTAAAAAAGTTGAAGAATTTACCGGGCTTTCGAGAGAAGGAGCAAATAGATTAGTAAAGAAATTTGTCAGGTTAGATCTTTTGGTACCTAAAGATAAGGATAAAAAGTATGGAAGGATTTTTATCTATAAAGACTATTTAAGTTTATTTGAAGATTCAAGATAAAAAGAAGAAAAAAGAATGAAAAAGAGAGATTAAGATATTTATATTTGACATAAAACACAAAATAGAATTAAAAAGAGGTCATTTTGAATATTACAATAATAAAAATTGGAATCATTTGCCCGCTTGTTGATGAGTACAATGCCTCTAAAGAAATACTGGGCTTGAATAATGAGTCCGAACTATCAGGACGAATTATTTCAGAAAGAAAAGAGAATAACATAGAGGTTTATGCAATTAAGGCAGGTGTGGGGAAAATCAATTGCAGCTCTGCTGCTCAATTAGTTATTGATCAATTTCATCTTGATTTCATCATTGATGCTGGTGTTGCCGGATCATTAGCTGAAGATTTGGATATTTATGATATTGTATGTGCCAAACATTCCTATGAATATAACCCATGTTCTGGTAAGGGTTTAGGGAAAATACCTTCTGAGAATGACGAATCCTTTACAATGATAAGTGATCCTTTCTACAAAAAAACGTTTCTGGAATTTTCCAACCATATCCAAGACACAATGCATGGGTTCAGGTCTTGAATTATAAGTTTTATAACAACTTAATCTTAAGAGGAATTTTGAAATATAGAAATTCAGTCATCTGGAGTTAAAATTAGAATATATAAAAAGCATAAAAATAGTTTGACAATCGTTACCAGACATTTCAAAAAATAAA
>CAZPII010000268.1:0-2774 GCA_964586485.1 uncultured Atribacterota bacterium
TAGCAATAGTCAGCGGAAGAATGAGAGAAGATGTTCAAAATCTAGTAGGCATTAAAGGGATATTTTACGCCGGAAGTCATGGATTTGATATTGAAGGGCCTGGTGGCTTTACCATGATACATCCTGTTGCTAAAAAAACCATACCTCTGGTTACCAATATGATTAAACAGCTAAAAGAAAAATTAAAAGATACTGACGGAGCTCTGGTTGAGGAAAAAAAATTCAGTGTGGCTGTCCATTACCGTAAAGTCAACAAACAGGAAGACTTGCAATACATTGAGGGAATGGTTGATAATATCGTTCAAAAGTATGATGAATTACGCCTGTTAAAAGGTAAAAAGGTATTTGAAATTCTCCCCAATATCGACTGGGATAAGGGCAAAGCCGTTAGATGGATTATGAATGCCTTTAAAATGCCCTGGGAAACAACTTCTGCATTTTATATAGGAGATGATACTACAGATGAATATGCCTTCAGGGCAATCATAACGCGAGGAACGGCAATCCTGGTAACTGACGAACCATCAAAGCACTCAGTTGCTGATTTTCAACTACAATCACCGAAAGAGGTTAAGAAATTCTTTGAACAAGTTATTGCAATTTCTAAAAAACAATAATTCTCACAATCATGGTTCCTCTGAATGGTCTTTAGAATATTTTAAATTCGAGCCCGGTCAGGAAAGGCTCAGAGAAGCTCTGTGTACATTAGGAAACGGTTATCTGGGAACCAGGGGTGCAGTTACAGAATCTTCTGCTTCGAGAATTCACTATCCCGGAACTTATATGGCAGGTATCTATAATAAATTAGAAAGTCATATTTCAGGCAAAACTATTACCAATGAAGACCTGGTTAACTGTCCAAACTGGTTACCTTTGACTTTTAAAACAGAAGAAAAAAGTAAATGGATTATACCCTCAGTACATCGAGTGGTTTCTTATTACCGGAAGCTGGATTTAAAAAAAGCAGTTCTGGTATTAAATTATAAGCTTAAAGAAAAGTCCGGGAAAATCACCTCAGTACAAACCAGAAGAATTGTCCATATGGACGATATGCATCGTATGGCAATTGAATATTCTGTAATCCCTGAAAATTATAGTGGTGAAATCTTTATTCGCACCGGGTTAGATGGAACTGTCAAAAATGAAGGAGTAGAAAGATATAGTGATCTTAACTCATTGCATCTTGCACATAATGAAGTTGGACAATTTGGCGAAAAAGGCATCTACCTGACGGTAATAACTAATCAGTCCAAAATTAAGATTGCCCAGGCTTCTTCTCTTTCTATCAATAGTAACGGTGAAGAAATAAAACCAATTGCTATTGATACTAAAAAAGAGGAAAAAGCTATTTTCCAGGAGCACAAAATTAAGGTTAACAAAAAGCAAAAATATACTATTGAAAAAAATGTCTCCATTTATACCTCCAAAGATAAAGATACCGATAATCCTCTAAAAAGTGCTGTCGAATTAGTGAAACAATCTCCTGACTTTTTGACCCTTTATGAATCAAATAAAAAAGCATGGTCTGATTTATGGGACATTTTTGACATAAAAGTTGAAGGTCATACATTTTCACAGAAAGCATTAAGGTTACATATATTTCATCTACTGGAAACGGCTTCCATTCATAACTCCAAACTGGACGTAGGTATTCCTGCGAGAGGATTATCCGGTGAAGCCTATCGTGGACATATTTTCTGGGATGAGCTATTTATCCTGCCCGTTTATGATTTCCGCATCCCGAAAATTACTCAATCTACCTTACTCTACCGCTATCACAGACTGGAACAAGCCAGAAAATATGCGCAAGAAAATGATTACAGAGGAGCAATGTTTCCCTGGCAAAGCGGTTCTACCGGAGAAGAAGAAACCCAGATTATTCATCTGAATCCAAAATCCGGAAAGTGGGGTCCTGATCATAGCAGGAATCAAAGACATATTTCTTTCGATATTGCCTATAGTATTTGGGATCACTGGAAGATAACAAGAGATTTAAATTTTATGTCAAATTATGGGGCAGAGATGTTTCTTTCTATTGCACTTTTTGGAGCTAGTTTAGCTTATTATGATGAAAAAGATAAAAGATATCATACTAAAGGGTTAATGGGACCTGATGAATTCCATGAAAGACTTCCGGGGACCTCTGAGGCTGGATTTAAAGATAATGCCTATACCAATGAAATGATTGTCTGGACTTTAAAAAGAGCCCTGGATTTATTATCAATGCTTCCCAGCAAACGCAGAGAAGAACTTATTAAGGAATTAAGTATCAGTAAGGAAGAATTAAAACTATGGGATGATATTAGTAAAAATATGAATATAATTATCAATAAAGAGGGTATTATCAGCCAATTTGACGGATATTTCCGTTTGAAAGAGCTAAACTGGAAAGCTTACAAGAAAAAATACGGAAATATCCAGAGAATGGACAGAATCCTAAAAGCTGAGGGGAAATCCCCCAATGACTACAAAGTAGCAAAACAAGCTGATACACTTATGCTCCCCTACTTATTTCCGTTGTCAGAATTAAGGGGAATATTTAAACAACTAGGTTATGATTTTACCAAAGATATGTTGCGCAAAAATTATAATTACTATGTTCAGAGAACTTCTCATGGTTCTACACTAAGTAAGGTTGTTCATTGTTATCTTTCAGATATTATAGGTGAAACCAAGCAATCCTGGAAATGGTATTGTGAAGTTCTTAATTCCGATATCAATGATATTCAAGGGGGAACAACACCTGAGGGAATCCATACCGGAGTAATGGGTGG
>CAZPII010000269.1:0-2743 GCA_964586485.1 uncultured Atribacterota bacterium
TAATAGTTTCCATAAATTCTTCTATTCCACGTAAAGCAAAATAATGGGGCTGTATTGGAATAATAACTTCATTAGAAGCCTTTAATGCATTAATGGTTAATATTCCCAAAGAAGGGGGGCAATCTACAATTACATAGTCAAAATCAATTTTAGAATTTTGAATACCGATGTTTAAAAAATCTTCCCTTCCAATTTGATCGATTAATTTATATTCCGCACTGGCGAAATCAATATTACTGGGGGCTACATAAAGATTGCCGCCACCCATCTCTTTCATTTGAATCACTACATCATCCAACTCTAGTTTGCTCGGGGAACGAGTGGGTTCCAGTACATTAAGCATTGTATTCTCAAGTTCATTTGGTTCAACTCCCAAGCCAATTGTGGTATGGGCCTGAGGATCCATATCAACAAGGAGTACTTTTTTGCCAAACTCACTTAAACAGGTACCTAAATTAATCGATGTTGTGGTCTTGGCAACGCCACCTTTTTGATTGGCAACCGAGATAATCCGCAAATTAGCTACCTCCTAAAAATTTGAAAACTATAGAATAATAATAAAACAAAATCTATAAGTTTGTTTCTTTCTGATTATATCATGATATCTCTTAGTATGCTACTATACTACAAGGTAGAAAATCTTAATTTTCTCTTACTTATTTCTTTTAAAATTACTCTACTTTAAAATATATTTTACCTTTTTTTACCAATATTGACAAATGATTTGTAAATTCTTTTCAGGAAATATTTTCATTATAACTAGATATATTGCTAAGTTCTTGAAAAACTTGAATAATTAATCTACTATTTGATTAAAGGACTTGATATAATAAATTAAAGTGCTTTTGTTCTATAATTTGCTTGATTTATCTTATCTATTTTTTTTATATTATTAATTTACCTATATAAAAGGAGCTTAAAATGAAGGAAAAGGAAATTACCTTGATGAGCCTGGCAGAAATTTCAAAAATGCTTCAACGAAAAAAAATTTCCCCTGTAGAGATTGTGGAAGAATGTATCAAATGTACTAAAAAACTACAACCAAAGTTAAATGCTTATATTACTTTTCTGGAAGATGAAGCAAAGAAGGATGCAAAAATTGCTGAGAAAGAGATACAATCTGGCATGAAAAGCCCTTTGCATGGAATACCGATTGCATTAAAAGATTTATTTTACACAAAAGGAATTTTAACCACAGCCGGCTCAAGATTACTATCAGATTTTAAACCAGAATATAATGGGACTATCACGGAAAGATTGAAAAAATCCGGGGCTATATTGATGGGAAAGACAAATCTCCATGAATTTGCCTTTGGTCCTACCAATGAAGATTCTTATTATGGCCCCACCAGAAACCCCTGGGATACTTCTAGAATAACCGGTGGCTCAAGTGGTGGTTCGGCCATTACCGTCGCTACTGGAATGGCTTATATGGCAATGGGTACTGATACCGGTGGATCTGTTCGAATTCCTTCTGCTTTTTGCGGTGTTGTTGGATTTAAACCAACTTATGGTCTAGCAAGTTTACATGGCATTATACCTTTAAGTTTTACCCTTGACCATCCCGGACCACTTACCAGAAGTGTATATGATACGGCTATTACAATGGATGCCATCACCGGCTATGATTCCAAAGATCCTTGTATAGAAAGATATAAAGGTAAAAATACATCTTTTGCGAAAAAATTAAAAAATATAGATAACATGAAAGACTTCACAATTGGAATACCTTCAAATTTTTATTTTGATAAAGTAGACTATGAAGTTGAAAAATTAGTAAAAAATGCTCTAGCTGATTTCAAACAACTGGGGGCAAAAATTAAATATATTGAAATCCCTTATCTTGATACTGTTCCTGCTGTTTCTACAACTATAATGTTTTCAGAAGCTGCATTTTATCACAAAGATAGACTGGCAATACATCCTGGTGAATACAAGCAAGCCGTAAAAGAAAGACTTGAACAAGGGATGAAATATTCTGCCCTTGACTACATTTCGGCATTAAAAGATCGAGAAAAAATCTTTCATGCCTGGGATAAAGCAATTCAACAACTTGATGCAGTTGTAACACCAACCTTGCCAATTACAGCCTATAAGATAGGTTCTAAAACTGTAATTACAAGAGGAAAAGAAGAACCGGCAAGAGAAATGTGTGTAAGGCATACCAGATTTGCCAATACAATTGGTTGCCCGGCCTTAAGCGTACCGTGTGGATTTACTTCTGATGGACTTCCAGCCGGCATTATGATTATGGGTCGTAAATATGATGATCTTACTGTATTAAAAATTGGGTATGCTTATGAAAAACATTTTCCGTTTCTATACAAGCAATAGAGAAAGTAAACATCAAATTTCTAAGCAATATAATTATCTTTATTCCGGTAGTACAATTTGTTGATATGGATAAATCAAATCAGGATTTTCAATAAGCCCCTGGTTGGCTTTGTATATTTTTGTCCAGGCAATTCCTTCATCATACCTATTCCTGGCAATATTCCAAAGGCAATCTCCACTTTTTACCTCATAATATTTAGATTCTTTATCCTCTTCCAAGCTTGCCAGCTTATTCTGTAATTCAATAATCTCGGATTCCAGTTTTCCAATTTGAGTCTGACATTGATTAACATTATTCTGCATCATGTCCCTTTCTTCTACTAAAAATAATAAATTATCTAATAGTTTCTGTTTTTCTTGATAACTTAGATTTTCTTGTTCTTGTATTTTAATTCTTAGCTGTTCAATC
>CAZPII010000270.1:0-2725 GCA_964586485.1 uncultured Atribacterota bacterium
TTATTTTGGTTAAATTTCTCCATTAGTATAACATAAATCATTTTAATAAAAAAACCGATTTTATTTAACCATGAAAATATCAAGATAAGCCATATGATCATTTTTCACCTGAAATCCAAATAGTTATATTACTTAGAAATATTAACCCACTTTTAGGGGTTCTGAAAGCCACCCGCTTTGCGGGTGCGATATTTCTTAACCATTGCATAGACATATAATTAATTAATCTATAATTTTATTTCGAGAGAAATAATCAAGACAAATATACTTTAATTATAAATTATACCTAATTTGCCGCTATATAGGTGCGTTTTAAATCATATTCTTGAATATCTAAAAATAATAGGATATAATCACAATTGATAAATCCCAGTATAATTTAGTTAAAGAAGTTACCATTCACAGTGAGGCAAACTCTGTATTTGCTTACTACAACTATAAGGAAAGCAATAATGGTTGGAAAAATAAATAGTATAAAAAATAAGATATTTAGAATATCTTTAAAACAATTATTAATATTTATATTCATATTTTTTCTTGTTGTACTTAACTCAGTTTTTGCAGTTTCAAGCTTTAGCCAGGTGAGAGAAGATAGACAAGGTGAGCAATTAACACCTATTAAAGAAGATCCCAGCACTGTCTGTCTTAAAGAGGGCAAAGAGCTTTTCTGGCAACAAGAATATGATGAGGCAGTCAAGCAGCTGGAAAAATGCATAGAACAGGACCCGGATAACCCGGAGATATACTATTACATTGCACAATCTTATTTCCAACAGGGACAACAAGGTTCGCTTAGTGCAATACGATACTATCGAAAGGCATATGATGTTTCCGATCAGGCAATTGAAAAATATTGGCAACAAATTGAGGAAAATCCGGAGGAAGATCATACTAATCAATATCTACAGCTTGCTTATATTTATCAAATCCGCAGTTTGATACCCGGGGTAGATGAATATCAGGAAGCTTTGGATATTTATCAAAAATTATTGGAAGAGAATCCGCATATTGTTTCTGCGTATTACCATATGGGCTGGATTTATTACCAGCAGGGAGAGTATCAAAATACTATTGATACCTATTTAAAATACCTGGAGTCGGGAATTAAAAGTGATTTTGTTTACTACCACTTAGGTTTATCTTATGATAAAATAGGTGATAGGCAAAAAGCCGAGCATTATTTTCAACTCATTCTGAAAGAATTCCCGGATACAGATATGGCAGATAGGGCGGAAAAAGAATTAAAATAGAAAACCAGGAGAGGCAGCACAGATTTTTTTATAATATGGCAGGATGGTAATATGAATCAAAATCAGAAAAAATATGATTATAATAATGATAATGGTAAAAAGGTAATAAAACAAAACTGTGTCAAAGGACCGTCCCCTGGCAGGTTTTTGAGTGTATTTGTGATTCTGGGGATTTTACTTGTTATTTCATTGTTTTTTAGCAGTTGTTCAATTATTAATAAACCGATCGGTTCGATAGAGGGCTATGTATATGAAAATACGGTATTGGAACCGAGGCCATTAGAAGGAGCACTGGTAAGTATTACTGGTTCTGCTAATACTGCCACTACAGATGGAGATGGCTATTTCTATATCGAAGAAGTTACCGCAGGAAGCCGCGACCTCACTATTACCAAGGAAAATTATAAAACCTTAAAAATTCTAAATATTACAGTAGAGGAAAACCAAACAACTCCTGTCAACGAAGGTAATCCGATTATTCTTAATGCAGCAGATGAGAAATATTTATTTGATAGCGCTGTTCTGTATTTTGAGAAAGAGAATTTTCAGGATTCCCTGGACCTGTTTCAGCAACTGCAAGCAGAATACCCGGAAAGTGATTACCTGGATGATTCTCAATATTACATTGCCTGGTGTTATCTTTCTATGGAGGATTATACTCTGGCAATAGAAGAATTTGAGAATTTATTACTCAATTACCCGGACAGTGAACATAGAGACGATAGCCAGTATTATATTGGCTGGTGTTATGAAATAAAACTGAGTTTACATATCCAGGCTACCCTGGCTTATTATACTGTACTCTTTGATTATCCAAATAGCCAATGGGCTGATGATGCCCAGCTGGGAATAGGAAATTGTTATTTTGCCACTCAGGATTATAATAATGCCGTCAAAGAATACCAGAAGGTAATCGATAATTATCCTTCAAGTGACCTATTACCTCTTGCCCAGTATAGCATTGCTCAGAGCTATCGAAGAGCCAACTATAGGACTACAGCTATTGAAGAATATCAGGAACTAATACTGCTTTATCCAAACAGTGAGTATTGCGGACCTTCCCAATATTATATTGGCTATTGTTATTATGAGAAAAAAGATTACCAGATAGCAATTGACGAGTTTCAAAAGGTTATAGATAATTATCCGTACTCAACATGGCCAGGCGAAGACCGCCAAATAGCCTCCGGTGCCCAGTTTTATATTGGCTGGTGTTATGAAAAACTGGAATTATGGTCAGAGGCAGTGGAAGCTTACCAGTCAGTAATTGATAATTATTCCGGTAGTACCTGGAGTGATGGTAGCTCTATTCCTGCTTATGCCCAGGAACGCATTGACTGGATTAATGATAATTACCCTCCTGAAGAGGAAGAGTAAGATTCCTATGCCTCAAGATGATTTAAAAATAATAGAAGCCTGCCTGCTGGGAAATAGTGAAGCATTTTCCGGAATTATTAATAGATATAAAGGAATGG
>CAZPII010000271.1:0-2691 GCA_964586485.1 uncultured Atribacterota bacterium
ATGATAAATCCAAGCCTTATAAGAGTAAAAACTAGCTCGGGCAGGAGACTAGAATATTTTAGTGACATGATATCCTGTTAGTTAAATTACGATAGACCAATTGGAAAGGAGATTTGCATGCAATATTTAATGTTTAGTTTTTGGTTTATTCTTATACACACAATCGCCTATACTATTGCGGGGATGTTGGCCTTAAAAATAAGCAAGGATTTATATGAAGAAAAAAATCGATTTCTTGATTTTCTTCGGGACATGTCAGACGAAAATGAAAGCAGTCATGTATCAAGATGGTTTATTCCTGCTCAATTGATCAGAGGTTTGCTGATGTCAATTGTACTTTATCCAATACTGGGTTTATTGGGAGAACTTTCTTTTTTGTCAAGGTTCATCTTTTTTAGTGCATTGATGTTGGTATATACAGATTTCGCCTGTGCAGTTCCCTTTCCAAATAACATTGAGGGTTTTGTATACATGAAACGGCGATATCAAAGAAAAGAATTGTTTGGCAAGCTTTACTTTGAAATGATTATCTATAGTATAATATTCGGATTTCTAATTGCTTACTTTTTATTTTAGTAATGAAAGACAAAATTATGAAGGATTGATTGTGCTGTAAATTACAATTAACTCTTTAATAATTTCTTAAATAATTAAATAATACAGACTAATAAATGTAAAGGAACTTAGCCGGAGAATAAAATATATAGTTATGATTTTTAAGTGTTTCAATAAAAAAGCTTTTTTGGAAAAATGTCCTAACTTTTTATAGAAGAAATTTGAGAACCTATAACAGGTTGATATAATATGCTTTGAAAAAGTATAAATTAACAAAGAATAAGGAGCATAAATGCATTATTTTTATGACATAAAAAACAGCCTAAAGATGTTATTTTATTTATTATTTTTATCAGCAATGGTTTTAATGCTCACTTCCTGCAGCATAATCCCGGGAATTGGGCAATTTAATCCTGGAGATAATTGGGAGTTAGAGAAAACTGAACATTTTGATATTTATTACCGGGCTGATTCTTATGCTGAGGAAAATTTAGATGATATTGTTCAGATACAGGAGGAAACATATCACTATATTCTGGAACAGCTAAACATTCAATTCAATGACACAATTTCTATCTATATTTACCCAACACCGGAAGACGCAGGTTGGGATCATGTTCAGGGTTTAGCCTATAACCGACAAAAAATCGTATTAGGAGTATATAGTGAAAAAGGCAAATCAATAGGAGTTGAAGGAGCTTCTGCTCATGAGATAACGCATGTCATTACCTGGAATGCAATAGGAAAACCCGGAACCACATTTCTAAACGAAGGATTAGCAGTTACAATGGATGGAGTATGGCATGCTGTTTCTGATCCTATTACAGATTTGCATCAATGGACTAAAAAGTTTATGGATGATAATAAACTTCCCACTATTAGTGAAATGGTCAGTAGTTGGAAATCTCTCGATAGTTTAATAACCTACCCGGTAAGCGGTTCTTTTGTATCATATCTTGTCGATGAGTACGGAATGGAAAAATTTAAAGAAATGTTGGTAAAAGCCAATAAATACAATTTTAATGCAAAGTGCCTTGAAATTTACAACAGAGAATTAAATGAATTAGAACAGGATTGGAAAACATTTGTGGCTTCTGGAGTTTGGCAAAGTCAATACGTTTAGAGACGTAAGTGAAGAACCTATCACTATATTTACTTTTAAAGAAAAATATTGACAATTCTGTTTAGCCTGCGGATTTGGCGGAATAAAGACAATAGAGTTTACACAAATATTAAATGTAATACCAGGAAGTCAAAAGGGTCAGCCTGTTGAGAGCAGGTCTTGAATTATAAGTTTTAAAACAGATTATAAGCAATACAGAGCATGTTTCTCTATTTGCTGAAAACTTGTCTTGTTATTAAGGAATTGGTATTATTTATTAGATGCCTCTGAGGTCACTTTTTTCCTTTGAGTGGGGGTATAGGAAAAGTGTTGAGATGATATAAAAAAATTCAGGAATGAGGATGATTCCAATGATGGATGTCAAACTAATTGCCCCTTGTGGAATGAACTGCAGTTTATGTATTGCCTATCAATTTATGAAAAGTGATTTAAACAAGCAGGGATTTCACAGGAAATATTGTCCTGGCTGTATTCCAAGAGGAAAAAATTGTACTCACATGGGGCATCAATGTGAATTACTTGGAAGGGGAAGCCTAAGATTTTGTTATAAGTGTGAAGCTTTTCCCTGCAAAAGGTTAAAATCATTGGATAAGCGCTATCGCATAAAATACTACCTCAGCATGATAGATAATCTCACATTCATAAGAGACCATGGCAGAGAGAATTTTCTGGAAAAGGAAGAGAAAAAGTGGAAGTGCCCAGATTGTGGCGAAATGATTTGCTGTCATAATGGACTGTGCCTGAATTGTAACCTTGATAAACTACGCCAGAATAGGAAGTATCGCTGGGGAGATCAGTAAGTAAATACCACAAGCCATATTTATACTGTTGATTTTATAGCTATCTACTATGAATACAGAAAACCGTATATGTTTTCGCCTGTTATACTTACAATTGATTCAGGTGACGATTCGTTATTTACATCTTTTCCCTATGGCGGTTTCACGGTTCAAAGGGTTAGTGGTAAAGCATTCAGACTATGGGGTCTATAATTGAAAAATAATATACAAAGA
>CAZPII010000272.1:0-2688 GCA_964586485.1 uncultured Atribacterota bacterium
AACAAAGAAGACTATTGGAATATTCCCAAAGAACTCTACCGGGGTGATGAAATAGCAATGGAACCTTACTATATCATAGCCAAACTACCGAGATTTGAGGAAGAGGAGTTTATCTTGATTACCCCATATACTCCTTCCAATAAGAACAATATGATTGCCTGGTTGGCTGCCCGCAATGATGAGGAAAAATACGGCGAATTGCTTGTCTATAAATTCCCTAAAGACAAACTGTCCTATGGCCCCATGCAAGTTGAAGCCCTGATTGATCAGGATTCTGAGATTTCTGAGCAGATTACCTTATGGAGTCAAAGTGGTTCCAGAGTCATAAGGGGCAATTTGCTGGTTATCCCAATCGAAGATTCGGTTCTCTATGTGGAACCCTTATACCTGAGATCTGAACAAGGTGAAATACCACAGCTTAGAAGAGTAATAGTATCTGATGGTTCAGAAGTTGCCATGGCTGAGGATCTGGATACTGCTCTCAGGTTACTTTTTGGCAGGTTTGCAGAAGAGGAGATTGAAGAAATTGATAGAGAAATTATTTTAGAAGAAGGGACAACCCTTAACACTCTAATCGAAAATGCCGTTCAATACTATCTGGATGCCACTGATGCCGCTCAGGAAGGCAACTGGGAACAATACGGGGAGAACTTAGAAAACATGGAGGATGCCTTGGAATCATTACAGAAGTTTATTCAACGGGATGAAGTACAAGAAACAACTGAAGAAGAATAACTCTGATTGATTTTCATAAAGTAATAAGGTACAAAATAAGAGCTAGTTCATTACATTATTATTGTATAAATGAACCTAGCTCTTATTTTACTTTATAAATACAGTTGTTATTTGATAGATACTAATATTCTCAGGTGGTTTTTTATAGATCAACGATGCGCACATTTAATCCGGTTAAATCCAGGATAGCCACAGTACTTTTCCCCGTAACCCATCCACCGCATTCTCCGGGATTAACCATTAGGGTTTTCCCTGATCTATTTATTTCAGTATGATGATTATGACCATAAATGATTAAATCATAAGCCTGACTTTCAGTCAATTCTTCAACAATATCATTTTTATGAAGCAGGATAATTTTTTTCTTCTCTATTGTTGTTTTAAGAGGCTCCGGGTAGATGGGTCCAATTTTTTGAAATTGATTAAGAAGTGACAATCTGTCACCGTCATTATTACCAAAGACACCGGTAAAAGGGCACTTAATATGCTTTAACTCTTTGGCAGTAAAGGGTGAGACAAAATCACCGGCATGAAGCAAAAAGTCAATCTTTTCTTTATTAAATATCTTTACTGCTTTTTTAATATTGGTCAGATTATCATGTGTATCTGCCATAATGTCGATTTTCATTCTATCAACTCCAGAATTTATTTTATTAAGCAATATCCATCTTATGTGTGATCCCATTGTCCTACAGTTTGTACGGCTTTTCCCTCACCGAAATAATCAACAAAGAGTTTATAATAATAATATTCTTCTTTGTTCCTGATTAACGGGGACTTCTTTTTTTCTTCATTGAATTCCTTATCACTAATGATTTGATTAAAATATTTGTTTAAAACATTAGCAGAGCCAGAACCTTTAGAAAATTCCTGCTTTGTTCGCCATGCTATGAGTGATGGCAAATCATTTTCAAAAGCCTTACGTAAAACCCATTTTTCAATATATTCATTTCCTGTTTCTTTGATTTTATACTGTACCGGGATTTCCATGGCAAAGTTTAGCAGTTCTTCGGAAATAAAGGGAGCAATGACTTTGATAGAGTGGCAGGCATTCATGCGATCCAACCGTAAGGAGGCATTATTGTGCAGCGCTTTCAAACATTCCTTTTGCTCCAGGAATATTTGTTGACTTCCCTGTTCCTTAAAATGATCATATCCGCAAAACAGTTCATCCCCGCCTTCTCCGGAGAGAAGAACCTGAATTCCTTCCTGTCCGGCATATTGAGCGATCAGGTAGTTAGAAGCCGAGCTGCGTACCAATGAAGGATCAAATGATTCCAGGTGATAGACAACTTTGGGCAATATTTCGATTATGTCTTCTAAATTAATCTTTAATTCATAATGTTCGGAATTAAGAAATTCGCTCATAATTCGAGCATGTTTTAAATCTTCATTTTCCTCTACTCCCAGGGCAAAGGTTTTTATACGCGCATCATTTCCTCGAATTTGTTGATTGTATTGATTAAACAGTGTCGCTATAATACTACTATCCAACCCCCCACTTAGCAAACAACCGATGTCATAATTTACGTCAATACGGTCTTTAATAATTCTTCTTACGATTTTTGCCAGATGGTTGGTAATACTTTTAACTTCTTCCTCTTCCAGATTTCCCGTGGCCATAGCAGGTAGCTGGGCAAACCTTTTTAATTCGCCGGTCTGATCCATAAAATGACCAGGAGGAAATTCATAAACATCTTTGGTAACAACTAAAAGAGATTTTAACTCTGAAGAAAAATAAATCGTTTCTTTATCTTTACTGTATCCATAAAAGAGGGTTTTTATACCCAAGGCATCTCTGGCTGCTAGAAATTTTTGTCCGTCAGAAATAATAAAAGCAAATATAGTGTCTTTTAGATATTCCAGCATTTTGTTTTGATATTTCTTATAAAGGGAAATGAGCAATCTTTCTTCTCTGTAAGGTCCTTCCAATATACCAAATTGCTCTGCCAG
>CAZPII010000273.1:0-2673 GCA_964586485.1 uncultured Atribacterota bacterium
CTAAAATTTTCTCGGCCTCTTTAAAAGGTACATTTACAAAGGAAAAGTCATTGTATACTTCCACCTGATCGATAGCAGACTTTCTAACCCCCGTATTTTCAAAAATGAATTTCACCAGCTTACCGGGAGTTATTTTGTCTTTCTTGCCTAATGCCACAAAAAGCCTGGTCTTGCCCTCCATTTCAATTCCTCTGTTCTTGCTTGATAAATCCTTAATTTCATTATACAAAGAAGGATTAAGCTTATCATCAAAACTATAATTGAGTATCCTGGCAAGCACTTCGGTGATATTGTTATTTTCAAGAAGTTTTTTAGCCCAATTATAATAAGAGCTATCTATTTCTGCACTGCTCATGGCAGCAATTTCTTCGTTAATCTTTTTTTCTTTTGCTTTAATGATATCTCTGACCTTAGGTACTTTTAATTTCTTGATATCCGTCTTTGCTTTCCGTTGAATAAACATCAGTCTCTGGAATTCGCTGGGAGTTATAAAGGTAATAGCAGTCCCCCCTTTACCTGCTCTTCCGGTTCGTCCAATCCGGTGCACATAACCCTCAGGATCATGAGGAACAGCATAATTAATCACATGAGTCATATCAGAAACATCTAAACCACGTGCAGCTACATCTGTAGCTACTAATATATTAATCATCTTCTTTTTGAACTTAGATAGGATCTTCTCTCTCTGGGCTTGTGATATATCACCATGAATAAAGCCAGCATCATAACCTCTCTCTATAAGATGGTTGGCAACAGTGTCAACATCATTTTTTGTTCTGCAAAAAACCAGCCCGTAAAAATCCTCTTCAATATCAATAATCCTGCATAATGCTTCAAACTTGTCAGACGCTCGTACTTCATAGTAGATCTGTTCGGTAAGGCTAACCGTAGGTGGTTGTTTTTCAACCGTAATAAATTCATAACCTGCCATGTATTTTCCAGCCATTGCCTTTATCCTGGCAGGAATAGTAGCCGAAAAAAGTAGAGTCCTTTTCGCGGGGTTTGTGTGTTTCATTATTTCTTCCATATCTTCAATAAATCCCATATTAAGCATCTCATCTGCTTCATCAAGAATAAGATGTTCAATATCCCTGAGATTAAGCGTTTTTCTATAAATGTGGTCAATAATCCTTCCGGGAGTCCCCACTACAATCTGAACTCCTTTTTTTAAACGTCTCAGTTGTTGATCAATCGATTGTCCGCCATAGACAGGGATAACCTGAATCCCGGAATTACCCTTTAAGGAATTGATCTCCTCGGAAACTTGAATAGCCAGTTCTCGGGTAGGTGTAATGATAAGTGCCTGTACACTTCTGTCATCAGGATTTATCATTTCTATCAAAGGCAGTCCAAAGGCTGCTGTTTTACCCGTACCTGTCTGTGCCTGTGCTATGATATTGGTATTATCTCGCAACATAACAGGGATTGTTAGAGATTGAATTGGTGTCGGTTCTTCAAAACCTTTTTTTAAAATTGCATCCAGAACTTTTTCAGAAAGTCCGAGCTGTTTAAACTTGTATATATCTGTCATTTTCTCTCCTAAAATTAATATAAAAATTAATTGCTTATTTTTTGTGTTAATTATGAATTTAAATAGGTCACTAAACGTTCCGTGGAAATCCGAAGTTGCCGGACCAATGGAAGGGCAATCTGAGTACAGCGAAGCGTGAAATGGTTATTCACTATTGTAAATGTGTATTGTACACAATCAAAACAAAATACAATTAATTATACCATCAGTGTCAAGAAAAACTAAAATCTACCTAAATTTAAATATCAATTTAACCCTAAAGTTGTATTCAGGAAACATGATTTCTTTCAAATGTCCGGTTAAATTGTTTAGGGTATTTTTGGAAAACGAACTATACCATGATATAATTTATTTTAATAATAAAAATTTAACAAGGAGGATTTCCAAATGAAAAAGATTTTTCTATCCGTTTTTTTCTTGGTCTTTCTGCTTACTACTACAACAATGGCTCATCCCCCCCAAGAAGTAACAGCTCAATTTGACCTGGAAAACAGTATTTTATCTGTAGAGGTTGCCCATAATGTAGGCGGGGAAAGTAGCAGCCATTATATTGAGGAAGTAATTATCAGTCTTGGAGGGAAAGAGGTTATTGTACAGAAAATTTCTAGACAAATAAGTAATACTCAAACCTTTCTCTATTTTATGCCTGCAGTAGAGGCGGCTGATGAAATTGGAATAATAGCTGTTTGTAATGTTGCCGGACAGGGGAATATAGAAATTATTGTTGAAGATAAAGATGAGAATTAAAAAAAATAAGCTAAAAATTGGCAGTACTTTAAAAGAGCGGAGAGAGGATTTTTTCACCCGTAATAGGATAGCAGATAATCTTTGAAATAAGATAGAAAACAATTATGAAAGAGAAAATCCTCGAAACAGTAATAGATAATTCTATAACTATTATTGTGCCTATGTTCAACGAAGAAAAAATCTTACAGCAAAACTATAAAAAATGGAAAACCCTTTCTTCTGTCACAGAACTAATTTTTGTTGACGGCGGCAGTATTGATCAAAGTGTTAAGATTGCCCGGAACCTGGGTCAAGTTATCTTGAGTGAAAAAGGGCGTGCTATCCAAATGAATGCCGGGGCAAAGAAGGCATCGTCTAAACAATTATTATTTCTTCATGCCGATACCTGGGTTACC
>CAZPII010000274.1:0-2667 GCA_964586485.1 uncultured Atribacterota bacterium
TCTCCGATGGCGGCCGCCTCCTTTTTGATCCACACCTTTTCGGGCGACGGCGGCGGCTGTTGTTGGCAGAGACTTTTGTTTAATCCTTCTTTGATTATTTCCTTTCGGATAATATCATCCGCTTCCCTTAAAATCTCTAATTTTTCAAAATTAACCTCTCCCGCAATTCTGATTGCCAGACCAGGACCTGGAAAAGGTTGTCGCCATATTATTCTATCGGGAATACCTAAATTTTCCCCAATCTTTCTTACTTCATCCTTGAATAAACTCTTCAAGGGCTCTAATAATTTTAACTCCATTATATCTGGTAAGCCGCCAACATTATGATGAGACTTAATCTTTGCCGAAGGACCTTTTATTGATACACTTTCTATAACATCAGGATAAAGAGTCCCTTGAAGAAGATGTGTAACCCCACCTATTGCCCGGGCTTTTTCTTCAAATATTTTTATAAAAAGATTTCCAATAATTCTTCTTTTTTCTTCCGGATCAACAATCTCCTTTAAAGCACTGACAAATTCCTGAGAATAATCATAATCATATAAAATAATGTCAAAATTATCCTTGAAAATCTTTTTAACCTCTTCTGACTCATTCTTTCGCATAAAGCCGGTATTAATAAAAATGCAATGAAGTTGTTTATGAATTGCCTTATTAGTTAAAATTGCCGCAACTAATGAATCAATGCCTCCACTAACTCCTGCAACTACTTTACCTTTTCCAACTATCTGCTTAATTTCCTTTGTTGTTTCATCAATAAAAACTCCCGGTGTCCAGCTTCCCGAGCATTTACATACACGATGTACAAAATTATCTAAAATATCTTTACCCCTTTCAGTATGAGTGACCTCCGGATGAAACTGTATTCCATATATTGACTTTTCTTCATTGCAAATTGCTGCAACTTTATCCCCCAAACTTATCGCTGATAACTGAAATCCTTCAGGCATTTTTTCAATAATATCATTATGACTCATCCAGGTTGTAATGCTATCAGGTAAACCGTGAAATAACTGGTTCTTTTTACATATTTTAACAGTAGTATGTCCAAATTCTGCTTTACCGGAATTAGCTACCTCACCGCCAAACATTTTAGCAATCAGCTGTGTTCCATAACATATCCCCAAAATCGGAATGTTTAATTGAAAAATCTCTTCACTAATACCCGGAGCATTTTCGTTTAAAACACTATCGGGGCCTCCGGATAATACAATACCTTTAGGCTGATTTTTTTTGAATATTGAAAAATCAGTATTAAAAGGATAAATTTCAGAATAGACCTGCTGTTCCCTTATCCTCCGGGCAATTAATTGAGTATACTGTGAGCCAAAATCCAAAATAACTATCCAGTCTTGATGGCTTATTTTTTGTTTCTTCAATCCATTATTCTCCCTAAATAAATTATTTGTCATTAGTTTATTTATATTATATAATGATTTTAAAATGTATAGCAAAAAACATTTTCAATTATAGCATAGATATATATTTTTATCACACCATATTTATTCAAAAATTAATGAATAAATGAATAAAATAATTATAAACTGTATGAAGATTTCGGGAGAGTTTTTTTCGTTAATATAATGAAAAAACGCCGAAGGGGCAAGATGATGGTTCATCTAAACTCTCAGGCAGAGGGACCGGAATTGGACAGAACTCTGGAAAGATTTTTATATCACCGACGGGGCAATTTCCTGATCTATCATAAATTATATAACTTGCCACAAAAAATCTTTTTAAAAAAGATTCAGGAAAAATCTCTCAGGTTTATAGACAGAGTCCTAGTTAACACTATAGGATTCTGTCTTTTTTTTATAAATTAATAATATAAGGAGGATAAAATGTTATCAGATCTAGAAATAGCTCAAAGGACTGAATTAACCCCTATTGAAGAAATTGCCCGATCAGCAGGGATTAAAGAAGACGAACTGGTTCCATATGGCAAGTATAAAGCCAAAGTTAAATCCGGTATTCTCAATCGTCTCTCCGACCATCCTCAGGGGAAATATATTGTAATTACAGCTATTACCCCCACCCCACTGGGAGAAGGAAAGACAGTTACCTCTATTGGCCTGGGACAAGGCCTGGCAAAGTTAGGGAAAAAAGTTATTAATACCCTTCGAGAGCCTTCTATGGGCCCCGTCTTTGGTATCAAGGGAGGGGCAGCCGGAGGAGGATATTCCCAGGTTGTACCCATGGAAGATTTGAATCTACATTTTACCGGTGATATTCATGCAGTAGGAGCAGCCAACAACCTGCTCTGTGCTATGCTGGATACACATTTGCAAAAAGGTAATAAATTAAATATCGATCTCCATAGTATTGGAATAAACCGGGTTGTCGATATTTCTGATCGCGCCCTGAGAAATATTATCGTAGGATTAGGCGGTAAAACCAACGGGATTCCCAGAGAGACCGGATTTGACATTACCGTAGCCTCAGAAGTAATGGCTATTCTCTCAATGGCCACCGATATTTTTGATCTCAGGGAACGCCTGGGCAAAATGACCGTTGCCTACACTACCGATGGAAAGCCGGTCACTGCTGAAGATTTGAAAGCAGCCGGTGCCATGACTGTGCTACTCAAAGATGCACTTAATCCCAATTTGATTCAGACCTTAGAACATGGCCCCTGTTTTATGCACTGTGGCCCTTTTGCCAATATCG
>CAZPII010000275.1:0-2657 GCA_964586485.1 uncultured Atribacterota bacterium
AGAGTAAGCTGGATAGCAATAAAACGATTACATCCTCGATCGACCGAAAATAGGTTATAATATTCTGCCACCTCTCTAAAATATGATTCGATACCCCACAAATGGTAGAACTCCATAAAGTGAGGATGGAAGATAAGCATCTGTTTTCCATTCATATTATCAGTGATACAGCCGTCTGTATCAATGGCAATCAAGAAATCTTTGGTCTTTTTAAAATTTTTTAACTGTTGTTCCGGATTTTCTTTAATCTGTTCTTGAGTTAGCCTTGGTAAAGCCATTTTTTCTCCCTCCCTTAAATCAGTGATGAGTGATAAGTAATAAGCTAAAAAAACAGTTTACAGTTTTCGGTTACCAGTTTACAGTTAAACTGAAAATCGGTAACTACTAATCTCTCATTACTTGTTACTAGTTATTTTTTTGTTACCTGGTTATTTATCCCTGTATTGCTTGGGTATATATTCATCACATTTTTTAGATAGATAAATATCTTTAAATATAGTAAATTGGGGTAACGGAACGCCAATTAACGGCATAGCCCACTTGACAAAATCATCTGTAACATCAGCCTTGTTGTCGGAAATCCATTCTTGAGGGAATTCACGCTCTGAATTGGCCACAACTTCCAAAGGTACCTTGTCATAAGTTACACTGTACTTATCTCCGGGATTTCTGATAATGGTTGCCATATATCCATCCTGCCTGTCCAATGCCAGCCTGGCTGAATAAGCGCCTACCTGGTAAGCTTCTTCCCGGTCAACAATGGAAATATAGGCAATTTCACGCCTCTGTCTGGTACCCGGGTTTTCCGAACGGGCAATACCGGGAACAACCAAACGACTGTTTGCTCTCCCCTGTTCATCTTTTCTATCCTGGCCGTTTAAGTAATTTATCAATAACTTGCCTACTGTGGAGCCACTGGCACTGAACTGGGCATGACCAAAACTATCTTTTAATACCGACAAATCACCCAGATTAACTCCTTCTCCAACAACGACAATACAGCGTCCGGATTCTTTTAATTGTCTGTTTACACTTTCTGTGATAAATTCTAAATTAGATTCACTGTCATTTTTGGAAAGGGCTTCCGGTAAAAATATTTTTAGGGGGATTTTTCTTTCCGGGTCAGCTAATCGGGCGGCAGCGGGAATAAAGCCAATTTTTCTTCCCATAACCGTAATAACCAGAACCGGGTCGCTGGTATAACTTGCCTTGTTTTCCTCATTGGCTTCCAGAATATTAATTGCCAAATTCCTGGCTACACTGCCATATCCGGGATCATGGTCACAAATTGCAAAAGTGCCCTCAGATTGTAATGTGCCACCTACATCATTATCAATGGTCTTGGGCATACCAACAACAATTAAATCCAACCCCTGTTCCCGGGCAACTTTGCTTACTTTATGAGCAGTATCCATGGAATCATTGCCTCCGCAGTAGAAAAAATAACCGACATCCTGTTTTTTGAATACTTCGACAATACGGTTTAGATCTTCAGCACTTTTTATCTTATAACGACAACTACCCAATACGCCTGCCGAAGGTGTCTGAAATAAAAGTTCAATCTGATTTTTCTCCTGGGCAGAGATATCCAGCAGTTCTTCTTTTAAGACACCCAGAATTCCCATCTTGGCTCCCAATATATGATTTACCTGTTTTGATTTCATCAGTACATCAATTGCACCTTTTACCGTACTGTTAATTACTGAAGTAGGTCCACCGGATTGGGCAATAACAGTATTTGGCATTTTATTACCTCCTTTTTTAAAGGCTAGAATAAGAATAATGATATATTTATGTTTTATTTTTTTCTAATTTGTATAGATATTTTCCTCCGTGTTTAATCCACAGCCGGTTAGCTCCCATAAATTCATCTTTGTGAAGGGATGAGGGATCCCGATAACCCAATCCCACATCATGACAAACATTTTCCGGTATTCCGGTTGCCAGGGTTACCTGAAAATCACAATTTTCTTCACCGGTTTTGGGATTATATTTGCCAGAACCCCGAACGTTAATGACATGTGCAGCAACATTTCGGGAAGTATCCGGATTCTTTTCTAAATATTGACGTACATAATCCTTACAATGATATCCTAGATTTTTAATACTCTGTTCCATTTTTTTCTGAGAATGAAAACATTTGATATGAGGGGCATAGATAATGATTTCGCCACCTTTGGCCATCACTCCCGGACTTTGCAGTTTATAGGAACCCTTCCCTGCTGTCCAGAACTCATCATAACATAAATCCATTACCTGAACTGCCTGTTTCAGAGGTTCTTCAAGATAAATAATATGGATTTGAGAACTTGCCTTTGCAGCTGCCCGGTAGGCCTCGATAAATCCCTCAAATCCTACTCCGGCATATAGGCCTTTAGGAATAATTTGATTGTTTTCTCCCTCCTGAAAGACCATATTAAAGGAGACAACCGGAGCCTTGATGGCTTTAAAAATGTAAGACGAACCCTCATTTATGACTCTTCTGGCAGGATTGTCAACCGATCCAATAATACTGGGAATTCCAACCAGTACGGCAGCCCAGTGCAGCAAATCAATTACTTCCGGTCCTGAAATTCCGGGAAAAAATATTTTTAATCCTCCGGCATAACCTGCCGATTCATGGGGTGAGGTACCGGTTATAGTGATAATCAAATCAT
>CAZPII010000276.1:0-2622 GCA_964586485.1 uncultured Atribacterota bacterium
TTAGATATTGTAAAACAAATAAAGCTGGACTAATATTACTCAGCTAGCAAATTGACTAAAAAAATGATTTTTGGTATATTTTAAAAAATATTCCTTTTTTCAAGTCCGACAAGGAAAATATTTATGAAGATCATAGGCGTAATAATATTATAATTATTTATAAATTCATACTTTTGGAGTAAACATCTATGTTAAAAAAAATTATTGATGAATTAAAAGATACTGAGAATAAAGCGGAAAAAATGGTAGAGGAAGCAAGAGTAGAAGCCCAAAAGATGATTCAAGATAATAAGCAGAAGCAAGAGCAAATGAAAAAAGATATAATTAATGAATGGAATCAAAAAGGTCTGTATATGGTAGAGGATAAAACAAAAAAAGCTCAGCAAAAAGCCAAAGAGATAGAAGAAAATAGCAAGAAGGAAATAGAAAGATTGAGAAATAACTCAAAAAAGAAATATGAACAAGCGATCAAAATGATTCTAAACCAACTGGTAAAAGAAAATGACAATAGCTAAAGTAAATAAATTTCACATTTTTGCACATTTATCAATAAAAGAATCTCTGTTAAGTGAATTGCAGAAAATAGGCTGTGCTGAAATTATACACATCAGTAAAAAATCTGCCTTTCACGATTGGGAAAATATTAAAGAAGAAGTTGCACTCAATACTTCTGCAGAATTGAATAAAGTTAAATATTGTATTGATCTTCTTTCTAATTACCGGGAAGAGGAGAAAAAGGGTATCAAATTATTATTTCCTTCTAAAGAAATAATAGATTACCATAAATTAATAAAATTATCCCGTGAATTAGATTATGATAGTCTATATCAACAATGTAAGGAATTAGATAATGAAATTAATCATCTTAAGCTCCAGAGAAATAAATTAAAAGCCATTGAACAGGAACTACAAGATTGGCAAGAATTAGATCTTAACTTGAGTAAAATTAATCAAACAAAATATGTAAGATATCTTCTAGGATCAATTACTAAAAAAGACCTGGAAAATTTTATTGGTGAGATAGAAAAACAAAGCAAGCTTAATATTGTCCAAACAGTCAAAGAAAATAAGAACACATTTAATGTTATTGTTATTAGTTTAAGAGAAAACATAGAAGAAATACAAAAAATTGCTCAGCAAAAACACGTTGAAATATATAAATACAATCATCCTTTTGAAGGTACCCCCAAAAAGGTCTTAGAAGAAATCTCAAAACAATTGACCGAAATAACTAAAAAAAGAAAAAGTATTGAAGAAAAACTAAAAGATATTTTTAAAAACAATCAAGTAATATATAAAATATATGACTTTTTATCCATCAATAAAGAAAAGGAAGAAATTAAAAGTTACCTGAAAAGAAGTGTGAATTCCTTTGTCATCAAAGGTTGGATACAAAAAAAAGATATATCCAAATTACAGAATAGATTGAAAGAGCATTTCAAGACATACGAGATTTATTTTACTGAACCAAAAGAGGATGATCAGGTACCGGTTGCCCTGGAAAATCACAAATTTGTAAAGCCGTTTGAAGTTATTACCGAACTTTATAGTCTACCAAATTACTTTGAATTAGATCCAACCCCGATTCTTTCAATATTTTATTTTATCTTTTTTGGATTTTGCCTTTCGGATGTGGGATACGGTGCCGTTATGGCATTTTTGAGTTATTTGGCAATTAACAAATTAGGGTTAGAAGGTAGTGCAAGAAAATTTTTCAGATTACTTTATTATTGCGGTATTGCAGGAATCTTTGGAGGTATTATTGTTGGAAGTTGGTTTGGTGACATTTTGAATTACCTGCCCTCTGTATTCAGTAGTGCAAGGGATTTTTTAATCCAGAGACTGGCGTTATTTAATCCAACAGATAATCCAATTCCCCTATTAATCCTAAGCCTTTCATTAGGTGTGCTGCAGGTGTACACAGGAATAATATTGAAATTTCAAGATAATGTAAAAAAAGGTAAATTGATTGATGGATTAATGGACCAGATATCCTGGTTATTCCTTTTAACGGGTATTATTCTAGTTTTATTACAGGGAATGATGGCTCCAATCTTTGGGAAAATAGCATGGTTTTTATTAATCATAGGTGTTCTTATATTAATATTAACCCAGGGGAGACAAAATAAAAATATTATTATGAAAATTGGTTCCGGTGTTTTGTCTCTCTATAATATTACCGGATATTTTAGTGATGTACTCTCTTATTCCAGATTGTTTGCACTTGGTTTAGCAACTGGTATTATTGCTAAGATGTTTAATATGCTTGCCACTATGGCTGATATTCCATATGTAGGTATATTTTTATCTTTGGTAATTTTGTTTATAGGACATGTCTTTAATCTTTTAATTAGTGGGTTAAGTGCTTTTATTCATGATGCCAGATTACAATATGTGGAGTTTTTTACTAAATTTTACCAGGCTGGAGGAATTCCTTTTAAACCATTTAATTTTAAAACAATTTATACTAAAGTAGAAGAAAAGTAAGAAAAAGCATAACAAAAAGTAACAAAGAAAAAGATAAAAATCGTTAAAAAAATTTAGAAAAAGATTAGAAAGAAAAAGATAAAAGGGGGATTTGATTCATGACAGATGGTATTGTTCTTGCCTATTTAGGAGCAG
>CAZPII010000277.1:0-2604 GCA_964586485.1 uncultured Atribacterota bacterium
ATGATATAGATAATACCGAACAACTTCAACAACTAAAACAAGATTTGTTAGTTGAACCCGATCTATGCATTGCTCAATGGACAAGAAAAACTTTAGGCATATCATAAATAGGTTTTTTAAAAACAGAGGAGGCTATGATGAAAAAGAAAAGATATGATCTGATTATTATCGGCGGTGGCGCCGCCGGTTTGGTTGCCTCAGTTGCAGCCGGTGCCTTTGGCGCTAAAACCGCCCTTATAGAAAAGGATCGGCTGGGTGGGGAATGCTCCTGGACTGGATGTGTTCCTTCTAAAACACTGATTTCTGCTGCCAACCTGGCTTATCGCACTGGTTGTCAGCCGGATCAGGTAATGGAACATGTTCACCAAACAGTTAAAAAGGCAAGCAAAGCCTCTAAAGTAAAAAGTCTTTTAGATAAATATCAGGTAGATATTTTTTTTGGTGTTTCCAGTTTTAAAGATAACCATACCCTGGAAATGGAAAATGTTATCTTGAAAGCAAAGAAATTTATTCTCTGTACCGGTTCTTCAGCACTTGTTCCATCCATCCAGGGCCTAACCAAAGGCTATCTAACCAATCAGGAAATATGGGAACTTCGTTCACCTCCCAAATCACTTTTGATCATCGGCGGTGGTCCGATCGGTACCGAAATGGCTCAAGCTTTTCATCGTCTGGGAAGCAAGGTGACTATTGTAGATGCCTTGGAACGGCTACTTCCCAGGGATGATACTGAACTTTCTACAGAGTTGACAGAATTATTAAAAAAAGAAGGAATTGATATTCACCTCAATCTTATGGTCAAAAAAATAAGCAAGACAGAAAAAGGGTGGCAAATTAAAGATAATCACAAAACACTTTTCGGGGAACAGTTACTGATTGCTCTGGGGCGTAAGGCCAATACCTCTGGTTTGAATTTGGAAGCAGCAGGAATTTCTTATGACCGCGACCAGATTAAGGTTGATAAATATCTACGTACCACGACAGCAAACATTTGGGCCGCCGGTGATTGTACCGGGGGGTACCGTTTTTCTCATACCGCAGAAGTAGAAGCAAAAACAGCTGTTCGTAATGCCCTCTTCCCTTTTAATAGTCGTCCTGACTATCAGGGCGCACCCTGGGCTACCTTTACCGAACCGGAACTTGCCCACCTGGGGTTAACAGAACAGGAATGTAAAGAAAAAAATCTTCATTACAGAGTCTATTATCAACCATTTAGCGGGGACGATCGAGCCATCACCGAAGGTACCACTGAGGGCAAAGTAAAAATTCTTGCCACACCGCTTGGCAAAATTCTGGGTCTCCATATTCTGGGACCCCGGGCTGGGGAATTGATGAATGAATTTGTTCTGGCCTATCGCAAGAAGATGCGCCTATCTGAAATCGGATTGACAATTCATGTCTACCCTACACTGGGAATGGCCTTACAACGGGCTACCGACCAATGGTTTTCGGATTGGGCTGAAAAACCCTGGGCTAAGCTCCTGTTTAAAATATTCAGGGGGTAAATGAATCAATCATTTTCTAATATAGAGCTAGAGACAGATCCAGAAATATTCTACATATTCCGGAGAATTAATGCCTCTAATATCAGAAGGAATATGGATATGATTGCCTCGGAAACCACTGAATTTTTCAGATCCTGCTTCATAGACAAAACCACAACGCCCTCTGGACTGGTCTTGATTAATTCTTTCCACATAATAATTTTTTACAATTTCTGCCGTACCAATGGATTCATGCCATTGTAAATCATAAGAAATTTTTTCCTGATCTCCCAAAGACATGATCACATCAATCGCGGTAATATATCCTTCTTTAAAAATATCATCTCTCAAATGATGCGCTTTTACTTGAACATCTTCAAAAATCAAATTCTGTGAGGGACTGCGGATGATAACCCTGGGAATAATCACAATACCATTGTTTTTTTCTATACGTATTATCTCCTCACGAAACACATCATATTTCTCATTAATGGTATTTTCATTTTCCCGGTGAACACGAATAAACATTTTATCCTTATAAGGATAGTGATCCATACGGTAGACATTACATTCCGGCCAGCCTCCGTCATAATAGGCATTGTACCACCAGTTTGACTGACTATTTATGGAATCAATCACATGTGTATTCATCGTTTCATCAAAATGATATTCCAACTGGATTTCTTCTTTTTGATCCAGATAGACCAATATATCAAAAAGAGAAAAATGGCCTTTATTAAAAATATCCCGACGAGTTGATTGGATTTTCCGGGGATCAAAGCGAAATGTCCCTATCCCATCAATACGGATAGAGCCGGTAAGACCAACTTCTGTTTCTTTGATTTCTCCAATAATTTTACTATCCTGATTCTCGCTGACCTGACCTATGCTTGAACAATTAAAAATTAAGAAAATTAAAAATATGTTAACGAAAACAAAAAATATTTTTAAATTAAGGTTTCCTATTATTCTTCTCATTTTTTAAAATCCTCCTTTTATTATTTTTCGCGTAGTTGTGACTATCCATTTCCAATGAAGAACAATATGTATCCAGGCCAGAATTACCATGGAAAAACTGGCCCATTCATGCCATAGACGAATTGTTCCCATAGGCAGTATA
>CAZPII010000278.1:0-2595 GCA_964586485.1 uncultured Atribacterota bacterium
AAGCTCCTTCTTTCTGCATACTTCTCAGTCGAATAACTCCAGTTGTTGTTTCTTCTGTCCCACCAATTATATTCTTAATTAAATTTTTCCGGCTAGAATGAATTGTTGACACCAGGTCTGCCCCATCATCCATGGTAATATTCGGTTTTATATTTAATGTTCTGGCAATATGTTCATAGTAACCTTTTCTATCTATTCCTTTTATTGCGAAGACCGGGATTCCATGGTTTTTTACCAATGAGGCAGCTACATCATCTTGGGTGCTCAAGGGATTAGAAGCACATAGAACAATATCAGCACCACCTGATTTTAAAGTTATTAATAAATTAGCGGTTTCAGTGGTTACATGAAGACAGGCGGCAATTTTAATTTGCTTGAGAGGCTTATCTTGAGCAAATCTCTTTTTGATTTCCTCCAGCACAGGCATTTGATTGCAAGCCCATTTTATCCTCTTTTCCCCATCTTCTGCCAGTATAATATCTTTAATCTCATACTCCATAAATTCCTCCTTTAATACCTTCCCCCTTATTGGAACCATGGATTGTTCTGAATTTCCCGTTGCAGAGTTGATCCAGGTCCATGTCCGGGTAATATTTCACAATCAATATCAAGAACTCGAAGCTTATTCTTGATAGAATGGCTTATCTCAGGCATAGATCCTCCCGGTAAATCAGTTCGACCAATCCCGCTGGCAAAAAGAGTATCACCCGTAAATATTTTTCTTTTTACTTTTAACGAAACACTACCAGGAGAATGTCCAGGTGTATGAATTACGGTAATATTCAAAAAACCTAATGATACAATTTTGCCATCTTCCAGGTAATCATCAGCAGGAGGTGAATAAATAGCTTCACCAGTATAAAAAGATAAATTCTTTTTAGGATCAGTCAGCATAGCTTTATCTAAACGATGGATCAATAATTTGGCTGAATATTTCTCCTTGAGCATTTCGTTACCCCCAATATGATCAGCATGTCCATGTGTATTAATAATGTATTTGAGGGAAAAACCATCTTTTGCTAATTGGGTTAAAATCAAATCATTCGGTTCTGCAGGATCAATAACTATTGCTTCCTTAGTCTTTTGGCAACCCAAAAGGTAGCAATTTGTTGCCAATTGGCCTAAAACTATTTTTTTTATATAGAGATCATCAAATTCATCCATAATTTAAAACTTCCTTCTTGTCCTATTTATTTTGTAGCTCATCACTATCTAAAATAATGGTTACAGGTCCTTCATTTACAATATTTACTTGCATCATGGCCTGAAACTTTCCTATTTGTACGGGAACATCTTTTTCTTTTAGACATTTAACATAATACTGGTAGAGAAAATCTGCCTTTTCCGGAGGAGCTGCTTCAACAAAACTAGGCCTTCTCCCTTTTTTGCAATTACCATAGAGAGTAAATTGAGATACCACAATAGCCTGACCACCAGTTTCTACAATAGAAAGGTTCATTTTGTCCATTTTGTCACTAAAAATTCTCAAATTTGCTGTTTTTTTTGCTAGTAAATCAGCTTCTTTTTCACTATCATCCACTTTAATTCCCAATAAAATTAGTATTCCGTGATTAATTCGGGCAATTTCCCGATTTTCAATTTTTACTGAAGCCTGGCTTACTCTCTGTATAACTGCTTTCATGTACTTATTCCCCCGTTTATTCTCCTTCCATTCTTTTTACTTCTTTTACTGCTTTTAGACTTTTTAAGCGAGCCATAATTTCTTTCAATTGCTCAAGTGTGCTAACTTCTATTGTTAAATGAATGAGCGCAATACTGTTTTTATTAGCTGAACCATTAATATGTTTAATCGATGCTTTGTAATTTGAAAGCACCATCGAAACATCTGAAATCAAATTTTTCCTATCGGCAGAAACAATTTTAATTTTTGCCGGAAAATAATCATGTTCGGTTTTATGCCATTCTGCATTAATGAGACGTCCTTCTTCTTCTGAGATATTTTTCAAGTTAGAGCATTCTATCCGATGTATTGTAACACCCCTACCTCTAGTTACATATCCAATAATCTCATCTCCGGGTATAGGATGACAGCATTTGGCAAAACGTATAAGAATATTATCAACTCCATCAATTTTTACCCCCGTATCAATTTTCTTTTCTTCCTTTGTTTCTTCCTTGGCCTGGAATTGTTGCTTTTCCTCTTGGGGTAATATTCTGTTAATTAATTGGCTGGGGCTTAATTTTTTATATCCAATAGCTTCAAGCAAGGAATCAAGATCGGTATAACCCATTGGTTGGCAGGCTTCTTTGAATTTTCCTTCTAGCTCAGCATTCCATGGTAGCTTATATTTTTCTAATTCACGTAAAACCAATCCTTTGCCTTTTTCTATGTTCTCCTTGCGTGATTCTTTTTTAAACCAAGCCTTAATACGTGTTTTGGCACTGGATGTTTTAACAAATTTCAACCAATCCCTACTTGGACCACTGGAGGTTTTAGAAGTCAGTATTTCTACAATATCGCCGCTTTTCAACCTGTGATCAAGTGGGACAATTTTATTATTAACTTTTGCCCCAACACATCGATGACCTATTTCCGTGTGAATTGCATAAGCAAAATCAACAGGTGTTGATCCC
>CAZPII010000279.1:0-2595 GCA_964586485.1 uncultured Atribacterota bacterium
AAGACCTTAGTGGTGAGACAATCCGGGATATTTTGAAAAAAATAGAGGCAGAGGTGGTCTGGTATAAAATTGTTCCCGATGAACTTGATTTAATTCAGTCAACTCTTATTGAGGCGGTTGACAAATTAAAAATTGACCTGGTTTTGACTACAGGTGGAACTGGTTTAGCTCTCAGAGATATGACCCCTGAAGCAACAAGTACAGTAATCGAAAAAACGGTGCCCGGAATTGGCGAATTAATTCGAATGGAAAGCTTCAAAAAGACGCCAAAAGCAATCTTGTCTCGGGCAATTGCCGGTATTCGGGGAAAGAGTCTTATTATTAATCTTCCCGGAAGCCCCAAAGGTGTTAGAGAATCGCTAAATGTTATCTTGGAAGCGCTACCACATGGTATTGATATCTTAAAGGGTGATGCTTCCGAGTGTGGAAAAGAATGACAATACTTTAATTGCACTTTTTGCAAAATTCATTATAATAAAATCTAATATTATAATTACAATAATTCTTAAAGGTTGAAAAATGCTTTTATCTTTTTTATTAAAAACAGTGATTATTTCTCTTTCAGGAGTAATGGCTCCCGGACCGATAACTGCTGTAACGGTAAGCAAAGGAACACAACAACCACATTCCGGTGCCATGATTGCCCTTGGACATGGTATTGTTGAACTGCCATTGATGTTAATGATACTAATTGGATTTGGACAGTTTCTGGAAATTACCTGGGTGAAGTTTATTATTGGTGTTGTTGGAGGCTTATTCTTATTGAAGATGGGCATTGGATTATTAAAAAGTATACATAATACCCGGATCAATCATACTCATCAACAATATACGCCCTTACAGGCAGGAGTGATGTTAACTATTGCTAATCCCTATTTTTTAATTTGGTGGGTAACTGTTGGAGCTATGTTAATTACCGGCGCTTACCAGTTTGGTTTTTTGGGATTAGCCACTTTTTTTATGGTTCATTGGAGCTGTGATTTTTTATGGTTATATTTTCTTTCTTCTTTGTCTTTTAAAGGTGGACAATTTTTTGGCAAGAGATTACAACAAGTTATTTTTGCTTTCTGTGGTGCATTCCTTTTATTTTTTAGTGGCAAGTTTATCTATGATGCGGTAAATATTGTTTTTTAAAATTGCCTTTATTTAACCATAAAGATAAAACTATGCTAACTGAAATTTTTAACTTTTTCAGAGGTTTCTTTAAACAACCCGTTATGCGGATGCGATATTATATCAATTCCGGTAGTATTTTTTGAAATTTAACTAGAGGACCGGTGTAGTCAGGATTAATTCTGGTTTTTCTTAAACCAAATCTTATTTTTTCACTAATTGCTCGTAATTGATTCTTGGATTTCTTACTGTCTGTAGTTAAAAAAGTTTTCATTCCCAATTTTCCCACAACCATATCGTTTATTGGATCATCTCCAACCATCAGGCAATCTTCTGGATTTTCATTAATTTTATGACAGATTTCCTGATAATATTCTAAACGTGGTTTACAGAAATGCATATTTTCCATGTGTGTAATCAGGTTAACTTGCTCCTTTTTTATACCAGCCCATCCTATTCTCTTTTCCATTGCTATAGAAGGCCAGAAAGGGTTGGAGGCGATGACAATCTTGATATTTTTTCTAAAAAGGTAAGAAAATATTTCTGATACGCCCTTGTTTACATTGACTAAAGTTTTCAGCTGGTCAAATTCATTTCTATAGAATTTAATAAAGCGTTGCCAGATTTCTTCGGTTTGGTCCTCAAGACCCCTGGTAAAAGTCCAGTTAAAGATTTCTTTATTAGTTAATTCACCATCATTATGCAGAACTGCTTTTGTAGCACTTAAAACCATTTGCCATAATACATGCGGAGACACAATGTCTGACATTATTGGAGCAACTTTTTTAATATATGCTTTAAAAAATTTTACTTCATCAAAAAGTATCAAGGCATTATCCAAATCAAACAGAATTGTTTTTATCATCCTTTGCATCCCCCTGTAAAATAATATTATAAACAGTTTCTAGAAATATTACCAGGAAGATAAAGGTTTTATAGCATTATTTTTAGTAGATTAATAGATTGGCTGATTTTTAGCAAAGAGATATTTCTTTGTATGATTGAAATATTTCAGGATATAAAAAATGAGATAAAACTTGATCCAGAAGCTCTTAGTCAGACAATTTGGCAATACATTATTTTTCGATTTCTAATGTGCCATTTACTATTTTCATAAGTATGTTTATAATAATAAAGAAGGTATTTTAAAACCCCATGTTAACCCAGGCTTTTTAACAGAAATAAAAAAATTCATTTGAGGAGGCAATCGAAAATGAAATTAAGTAGTCCTGAATTCGAAAATGAAGGTTATATACCCAAAAAATTTACCTGTGACGGAGAAGATGTTAGCCCTGCTTTAATGATTGAGGATATTCCTGAAGAAACAAAGAAATTAGCTCTTATTGTGGATGATCCCGATGCTCCTATGGGTACCTGGGTGCACTGGATCGTCTTTAATATTCCCAAAAAAGATATCATGGAAGAAGGTGAGGTTCCCGGCACTCAAGGGATTAATGATTTTGGCAAATTGGAATACGGGGG
>CAZPII010000280.1:0-2571 GCA_964586485.1 uncultured Atribacterota bacterium
TAAGCATCGACATCATAGACTTCCAGTATATTTTTAGAGTTAATTACATCACTATTACCCTTGGAATAAATTCTCCCATCTTTTAACATAATAAACTTATCAGAAAATCTCAAAGTAAGGTTTAAATCATGCATGACAACAATAGAAGAAATATTTTGCGATTTAGAAATATCTCTTATAATTTTCATTACTGACATTTGATTTTTCAAATCAAGATTATTAGTTGGTTCATCTAACAGAAGAATTTGGGGTTCCTGAACCAGGGCTCTGGCAATAACTACTTTCTGCAACTCTCCACCGCTCAGCTCTTTGGTATATCGCAAGGCATGTTCTTCAAGATTCATAAGCCTTAATATTTTAGCGGTTATTTCAAGATCCTTTTTCGAAACTTCCCATTTTATATGTGGCTTTCTACCTAACAATACTGCATCAAATACATTTATGTAATTACCATTAACGCTCTGTGAAACATAGGCCATCTTTCTGGCAATTTCCTCACTATTAAGTGTATTAAGATTAAAATCGTCAACTAATATTGCCCCTTTTTTAGGTTTCAACATTCTATTAATACATTTCAAAAGAGTAGACTTCCCGGCACCATTGACACCAAGGATAGAAACAACCTCACCTTTATTTACTTTAAATTTTACATTTTTTAAAACGTTTTTACTTTGATATGAAAATTCAACATCATCAACTGAAAGAATCATGATAGAAATCTCCCTATTTTTTACTTTATTCTTTCTTTATTATATCACTCATAATTAATTTTATTTATTCTATTTTAATTATAGTTCCGGACAATCTATTATTTATACATTTTTATCAGTAAATACAGAAACAAAGGGGCTCCCATAAAGGATGTCAATATACCAACAGGCAATACAATTGGAGATATAACCGTTCTGGCAATGGTATCTGATACCAACAATAGAATAGCTCCGAATATTGCTGCTATGGGAATGAGGAACCTGTAATCCCCGCCTATTAATATCCTTATTAAATGAGGACATATTAATCCCACAAATCCTATTATACCTAAAAACGCTACATTGACTGAAACCAGAAGTGATGCTATGAGCATACTCACTAATCTCGTTTTCTCAGTATTCACTCCCAATGATTTTGCGCTTTCTTCACCGCTTTCCAATGCATTATAATCCCATCGTTTATAGATAAAATATAGTAAAGAAAAAATCATGACAATAGACATAATGCCAACTTCAACCCAAAGCGGCCTGCCTAAATCTCCAAAAGTCCAATAAACCATGGAGGCTAACTGCAGATCATTAGCAAAATATTGAATAACCATTGTCCCTGCTGAAAAAAGAGAGCCCATGGCAATTCCGGCTAAAATCATCGCTTCAGGTGTAAATTTCCTTAACTTTGCCAATAGAAGTATTACCAAAGCTGCCATAAAAGACCCGATAAATGCAAAAATGGTAACCAGGTAGGGACTGTTGATAAATATTTCTCCTGTGCTTTCAGCCCCACCAATTCCAAATAATATAATAGCAAAGGCAGCTCCGAACATTGCCCCATGCGATATTCCTATGGTATACGGAGAAGCAAGGGGATTTCTTAGGGTACATTGCATAACTGCCCCGGAAACCGCTAAAGATATTCCGGCAATAACTGCCGCTATAATTCTGGGTAAACGTATATTCAAAATAATTAATCCCGCTGCACCTTCCCCACGTCCTATTAAGGCCTGGTAAATCTCTTCCAGGGAAAGGTGGTATCCTCCTATAGATAGAGAAAATAAGCTAAATAAAAATAGGAGCATCAGAAGGATAGTTCCTATTATTATTTTTTTTCTATTTAATTGGGCATATTTTTGGGTTACATTTTTATTCAAAAGTTTTTCTCAACAACTATCAACAATTAAACAATATAGTTCTATTTATTGAATGCATTAAATTTTTCTTTTAGTGCATAGTAAGCATCTTCACCACTGTCTCCGTAAAATTTCTTAAAGACTTCCACACCTTTTTGGTCAACATTGATATCCTGAAACGCCTCCGGGTACATCAGCTTACCTACATAATAGGCATCGACAATTGCGTTTTCCTTGTTAAAGGCATACCAGCAAAAAGGCAAAACATAATAGATTTCATTTTCCCGGATTGCTTTAAGCTCTTTAAAGGGACTGGTTTGTAGTTCATTTTCTATAATTGACAAAGAAACAGGAGATATGAAAATCACATCAGGATTCCACCCGATCAGGGCTTCCTTGTCGATATTGATTCCGGAACTCATCTCAGAAAGCTCTCGGGCAACATTAGGCACATTCACCAGATTAAAGGGTGGCCATTGCGGATCAGTCCCGGTCATACCGTGAGAGCCAAAAAATGCTCTGCCGGCAATATAGGCCGTTAATTTTTGCTCATCGGGTATTTCCTTTGTCCGATTATTGAGATCCCGGGAGTAATTCTCGATTATACTGATTAACTCCTCAGCCCTGTTTTTTTTGCCCAAAGCTTCACCGGTAATCCGTAAAGAATTGTAAAACATCTCATCCTGCTTTGGGGTTCCAATAGGATTGGTGTATACCGCAATAACCGGTATTCT
>CAZPII010000281.1:0-2561 GCA_964586485.1 uncultured Atribacterota bacterium
TTCCGGCTTTAATTCACCTTTTTTTAATCGTTTAAATATACTGGACCCCTGGGGCAAAGAATTACGATATATAATTTCCAAGGGTATTAAAAAATTCTCTTTTTCCTGTTGATAAATTTGATAATCATAGATACCATTATCTGTTAGATTAGGTTTCAATACTCGATAAAGTTTAGTCTCCATTATATTTACAGGTATATTAACCTGTGAAAGATGTTTTGCCCGTTCTTCTTCAACCAACCCCAAATAATGGGTTGGTATGCCAATTTTTTCCAGTTTTTCAAAAAAATAAGCACCAGCAATACAGAGAGCTTCGCCTTTCTGGGGAATATGGTCCGGCATTTCCCCCCAATCAAATACAGAATAACGATCCGAAAAAACAAACCTTCCTCGTCCTGGATGTTCTCTGTTTGGAGCTTCCAAAACGGTTAAATCTTTTACACTGCCCATTTAAAGACTCCTTTAATATTATAAATTAGAAAATATCTATTCAATTCCTTTATTTAAATCTAATTCTTTTATTTTTTGTTCCATTTTCTGCATATAGGAAGACAATTTTTTTCTTATTTCATCATTTTCCAATGCTAAAATCCTTGCTGCCAACAAAGCGGCATTAGCACCATTGTTAATACCCACTGTAGCAACTGGCACTCCTTTGGGCATCTGCACTATAGAAAGGAGGGAATCCAGTCCTTCCAATGTTTGCGTTTTAACAGGAACACCAATAACCGGTAAAATGGTTTTTGCGGCAATAACACCAGGCAAATGAGCGGCACCACCTGCCCCGGCAATAACTACCTTGAACCCTCGCTTGGGGAATTGATTGATATATTGAAAAAGGAAATCAGGTGTCCGATGTGCGGAAATAGCCCTTAATTCATAACTAATTCCCAATTCCTGAAGAATTACAATTGCCTTTTCCATAATATCCTGATCAGATGTACTTCCCATAATAATACTTATATCCAAAATAAGAACCTCCTTTAGATATTGTTTTTATAAAAAGTATATAAAAAATAAAAAACCCAGTCCAAGAGGTATTCCAAATAAGAGTGGAACCTCTCCGCCTGGGATTTTAGCCCTACGGTGTAGTATAGCTAATACACTTTGCACCACTTGGTTCGAACCCCGTTAAACATATCTTAACAGGTGAATCCCTAAGATGCACTTCCACCCGTAGCCTGTTGTGATTTACGGTCACTTGGTAGAAACGCCTTCGCCTTATCCGAAAGCTTATACGAGTTTTTTTAAACATATATTTTCAAATATCTGATGAAAATATAGCATTATTCATAACTATTGTCAAACAAAAACTGATTGTTTATATTTTATTAAAAAACTATACCGATTGCCTCTTCTTGTATATTTAAAGTATTGTAGAACAACTTCTATTTTGAAAATAATAGAATAGAATCAACAGCCCGATACCAAAGCTTAAAGTAAGCATATAAGCCAGAGAGAACAATCCATAGCCAAGGGATTTCATAGCAATCCCTACCGAGGTCAATAGTAAGAAAATGGAGTAGAGCTTTTTTAAAAGCTCTCCGCTAATATTGCAGGTGGCAAAAACTCCGAAACTTACCCCCGCTAAACTGCCTAAACCTAATAAAAGAGAAACCGATACCAGGACCTTTCCGGCTTGAAAATAAAGAAAGGCAGCAAAGATACTTGATATCACAATGGTAACCAGGCTGGTTCCAACAGCATGGTGCGGCTTCATATTAAGAAGGACAATCAATACCGGTACCAGGATAAAACCTCCTCCTACTCCCAGAAAACCCTGCAAGCAACCTACTACCAGGGCAATCATGACCATAGGCCAGATAGAAACAGGTAAAGTGTCAGGTTCTATTATTATCTTGGGTGGCAGATCCTTTAAATAGCTTAAAAGTAGGGAACTTTTTTGTCTGTTTTTACTATTTTTTGGCATATGGGCAGTTTTCTTTTTAAGTGTTAACAGACCAAGGGACAGTAAAAGAATAATATACAGTAAGCGGATATAGAATCCGGCCATCTGAAGGTCATCAAGATATAAGACCAGGGGCTGGGAAATCTGGATACCGATAAAACTCAACAAACCCATGATAACAGAAACTTTGATTAAGGCATTTCCAGCCAGATAATGCTTTATTCCTGCCCAGGAAGAAACAATCACGGCAAAAAACAAACCAGTACCTACAGCATTTGCCATAGGTAAACCCATAATGTTAAGTAGAGGAGTCAAGATAAAACAGCCTCCTACTCCAAAAAAACCGCTGAGAATGCCTATATTAAAACCTAACAAGACAAATATTAGACTACTATAAATTGATATTTGATTGAACATTATTATTTAGTATCCTTTGTTCTTTGTTAAAGAGCTTAACAATTTTTATTATTTCCTGAACTGACAATTATCCATTAGGCAATATTGGCAGGAAAATTCATCACGGTAGGAATTAACTATATTATGCCCCATTCCCCGAATCCAGGAAAGAGATTTTTCAGGATGCATCATATAGGAATCATTTAAGGTGACACCTATCTTTTCCGGTTTAAGAATTTGAAAAATCTTTTTCTGT
>CAZPII010000282.1:0-2546 GCA_964586485.1 uncultured Atribacterota bacterium
CAAAGGACCGTACAATCACAACAAAGGCAGTACCAATAACAATGCCTACTGCCATGTCCAGTACATTTCCCCGCATAATAAATTTTTTAAATTCGTTTAACTATAGAGTATTTACTCCTTATTATTATAATTCAAAAAATACCTAAAAAGTTGATTTTTAGTGTTTAATTCATCTTATAACAGTGACCGAACCAAAATTTTTGCCAATTTCCTTCTGATTGACGAAAAGCAAGAAACAAGTAAAGGCAGGAAGTAAAACTTCCCAATATCATCATTAGAATAAACCAAATCAGAGAGTTTAAAAAATTATTTTCTCTATAAATAATCCAGGCAGTAAAAATAAAAAAACTAATATAAATATCAATCAAGGTAACTTTCCCCCACAATAGCGAAAAAATAACACTGCCTTCACCAGCAAAATCTCCAACGATTAGCCCATAAATAATTGAAAATCCCATTATTATAGCTCCTATTAATGATAAAATCTGTCCCATTTTCATATTTAGCCTACTTTTTTTGTTCTGTTTTTTTTGGAAACCAGGGGAAGAATTTTGGTGTTTCCCGGGCATATTCCTGAAATTTCGGGTTATCGGCAAACTTTTTTTCCAGCATAGGTACGCCGGATACATAAAGCAACAATATAGTAATCGTTAAGGGGCTGATGATAAACCAGAAAGCATTGGGCAAGGATAAAGCGACAATATATATTCCCCACCACATGGTCGCTTCACCAAAATAGTTGGGATGCCGGGTATATTTCCATAACCCGTATTTCATGATTTCCCCTTTGTTTTCCGGTTTCTTGATAAAAAGAGCTAACTGATAGTCTCCGATTGATTCAAAAAGAAATCCGGTTATCCAGATAGCAGCACCCAAATAGTCCCAAAAATGTAATCCTGTCTGATGGGAATAATTGATAAAAATAATCGGTGAAGCGATGATTAACATAAGCAATCCCTGTAGCATAAATATCTGGAAAAATCCACGAATAAATAACCAATTACCCCACTCTTTTCTCCATTTTGCATATCGAAAATCCTCCGGTTTTCCCCAGTTTCTTTTTAGAATATGATAGGTTAAACGAGAACCCCAGATCAATACCAGTATGGTAACTAGTCCGCTTTTTACAGTAATTATTTCCGAAAAAAAGAAGGTATATAAGGCAATTAAGATAAACCCAAAACCCCAGCCGATATCCACAATAGAATTATTTTTAATGATTTGGGCAATAATAAAAAAGGCAGTAAAATAAATAAAAACAAGAATAATGGACGGAAGAAAAATTTGCAGCATTTTTATTTCTCCTTTAATCAAATATTTTATAATTTAGTTTTCACTCATAATACAAACAGCAACGGCACCCTTTCCTGATGCCATAGCTACTACTGAGGAAACTTCTTCAATATATTGCGGTTCTTGCTGCAGTATTCTTACCAGAAATTGCCTGTATTGTTCTGCCAGTTTGGGTACCTGAGAGTGTACTATACAGTAACGGGTAATTGGGTCTTTCTGGTGATTTTCTCGAATGATGTTTAAAATCTTATTAAAGTTTGCTTTGCGACTAAAAGCTTTGGCAAAGGCAATTCCTTTCCCGTTTTTATCTAAAGAAATAACAGGTTTTAGATTCAAGAATTTTGCCATAATTCCCTTTAGAGGGCTAACTCTCCCGGATTGAACCATATATTTAAAATTGGCTACACTGACCATGATTTTTACTCTAGGGATTAAGTGTTGAATTTTTTTAACCACTTCTTCATGAGTTAATCCCGATTCTATAAGTTCAGCAGTTCTTTGAACCAATAGCCCCTGTGCACCGGAATTTAATTTTGAATCAATTACCTCAATTTTATAACCGCTATCCCGTAATTTTCGGGAGGCTTGATAGATTGAATTCCAGGTACCGCTGATCTTACTGGATACCATCAAGGCAATTATCGATTTGTAGTAAGTAGAGAGAAATGATAAGAGATTTTCGGCATTTTTACCGCTGGGCTGGGAGCTGGTCGGGAAATGTTCCGCTTCTTCTACCAATTGATGGAATTTTTCAGAAGTAATGGTTGTCTTATCTAAAAATTCATTATCTCCAAAGAGAATAGAAATCGGTAACACATGAATATGATAACGATCAAGTAAATTTTGTGGTATATCAGCAATTGAATCGGTAACCAGAGCTATGGAAGCATGTTTTTCATGAGCAGCATCAGATTGTCTTTTCATATCATCTACTTTCGGATATAAAATAGTTCCAAAGTTTCTCAGATGGTAAAAAACCTCTGCGGGCTGGTTGGTATGGATATGAATACGAGTTTTTCGCTCATTACCGCCAACTATAACCGAGTTACCTAATTTTTCCAGCTGGTCTTTGATCTCAATTACCTTTTCTGGCTTAATTCCTGTTAAAATGGTTTCAGTGCAGTAGCGATAACTTAAATCAATAACACCTTCCGGCATGGGATCATCCTTCTCAGATAATTCCTCATGTAGCTGAATAATTTCTCTTAAATTACCTGAGCGAATAAATTGAGCCATTCCTTCCAATAAATGAA
>CAZPII010000283.1:0-2537 GCA_964586485.1 uncultured Atribacterota bacterium
ACTCAACTCGTTTTTTGATAGTAAAATTCCCCCATTCCAATTGCGCGATTCTGGCAAGTTTAACTTTTTCTTCAACTTCATGATGATTTGAAATAGAGACTTCTCCTATAAGTTGGTAATTTGATGGATTTATAGATTTTAATTTTTTCATAGTTTTTTATTTGCCTCCTCGTCAATTGAAATATTCAAATCCATGGTAATTTTAGCCACAGTTTAGATTGATTGTTTTGTAGTAACATTATAAATTCAATTTTTACTAGTGTTGTATAATGGTACCATATTTCAGACCAATACGTCTTGGGGGTAATTTCTGACTATTTATCAATTAATAAATTGTATTCCCGATATTATTCTTACATTTCTAGTTTCTAATGTATGAGAAAAGCAAATATCGCACCCGCATAGCGGGTGGCTTTAGGAACCTCTAAAAGAGATTTAACTTTTTCCTATAGTCTCGTAAATCTAAAATCAGCATACTTTTATGCCAGGAGAGTTTTGCATGAATTGTATCCATTATATTCTGTCTGGCATAACTCAAGTTATTCGTCTCTTTCCTCCGGCTTATATTCTTCAAGCTCATCTCCTTTTGTCTCGCCATAGATGAAAGCCTTCTGAGTTGCTGTCAGTTCATACCAGTCATCAAAGTCAAACTCATCCTGCAGTTCTATTTGCTTTTGATTCGTTAGTTTTGTATACCATTCATTGTAATTCATCTGTTATACCTCCTATCTACAATTATCAAAAATATGCACTGCTCCGCCACTATCAATTCAATGGTAGCTCCCTATCAAAGACCTCTTTCTTTTTAATTTTCTTTTCCATCTTTATTAGTTAATATCTGATATTCCTGGATCAGCTTTTCCTTGCTATATTCTCCTGATTGAAATTTGTCTATTATTTCTTTTAAAGATTGATTTTCTTTTTTTAGTTTTTTCTGCTCTTTATCTGCAAACATGGGAGATTCTTTGATATTCTGGAGCCAAAATATCATATTGTCTAACCGGTTAAGCTCTGTCTTCAGGAATGGGTCCAAATTTAACCACCGCCTTAATGTCTTTATTTAAAATATGCTTTAATATTTTTTACCAACAACTTTATTCTTGAGCCTCTTGAATAGTGATTCGATTCTCAGATGAGTGGTGTGATATTAGTGGGATATTACCATGATTAAAGTAATCTAACAGGTCTATATGATTTTATATCACTGTATTTTGGTATGCTTTTTTTATGGAACAGATCTGCTTTTTTTAATTATACTACATGATGTGACTAACTGCATTTTTTATTATAAGAAAAAACACTCAGCAGAATACTGAAGGGCTGGGGGTGTCTGGCTACCCGGGCAGGACAATTATGGTTTTCTGTCCTATGGGTGAATAAAGGATACAGTATGAATCTCCCTTCCGATAGTTAGCGCTCATCAATTCACCAATTTTTCAATCTCCTGCTGCATTTCGTCTGTCATCTCGGTGGAGCGCGGAGATAGACCCTCTGTACCTCGTTCTCCGTTCTCGTCAATATCTTTGATTAGTCGCTTCATTGCATCTATTTCTAAGACCTGGGCCCTGATTATATTATCCGCCAGTTCGCGAACACGTGGATCACTAATGCTTGCCTTACGCGCGTTGTTGATGGCAATTGAGTGGTGAGGAACCATTGACTTCATAAAATCAACATCTCCGATCACGGCCTGATTTCTATTTACAAAAAGCAAGACTACGCCTAGCAGTGCCGCCAAGACGAGGACTATGATTTTGGTTCCCTTTCCTTTGTACATCGGCCACATGAAGGATAGCATCACGACCGTCATCACACACCCCATGACCAATGAGGCGATCAGACGGTTTACACTAAACAGTGCGTGGTCAAATGAATAAATGAGCTGATACATTAAGAAAATCATAATAATGGTAGAAGTAGTGATCATCGCTGCAAAACGCCACCAACTCATTCCCATTGTCTTCTTTTTCTTCTTTTGTTGATCCATTTTACTCCTCCGTTTCTCTTACAGATTTTGATAAGAGTGTCCTCAAGCCTGCGGGGCAACCCAATATATAGATAATAAAGTCACTAAGCACAAGCTCAATAGTGACCAAAGCAGGTATGATAAATCTCTTCTTGAGATACTGAAAATCATTGTTGTTGGCATAAATATTCAGAGAAAAAAGAAGTAACAGAATCAATAAATAATAAAAGATACTTAATAATTTTATTTTATCATAATCCTTATATGTATTATATCACAAAATATGGATATGGCCTCTTTCATAATAGTTTATAAAAAACTTTTGGCAGGAGGCTGAAAAGGTGGATATTCAAGCTCCCCTATCGGATGTATTTGGAACTTTTAAACGGAAAATTACTTAACTTTTAAAATATCTATAAATTAATATTGTTTATTATAAAAGGGATATGGCACCTTCTTTTAAATATAAAAAAGGAATTCCTTGATATCTGTGATCCAGCTACAGATTCAATATTTATAGATCAGAGCACTTCAGCATAATGCCAAAGGGCTGGGAATTGACTGGCTCCCC
>CAZPII010000284.1:0-2534 GCA_964586485.1 uncultured Atribacterota bacterium
ATATTCATATCATCTTTGTTGTCATTAAAATAAGGATTGGTTTTAATAAATAAAGATTAAATATTAACTAAAAAGAAAGGAGAATTATATGGATAATTTTCAGAATGAATCTTCTGAAAAAATCAGCAACATAATGGAAAAACTACCAGAAATTAAATTTGGTAGAGGAATAATAAAATTACTGGTTTTACTTATTGTTGTTTTATATCTTGCTACCGGTATTTATATTGTACAACCCGATGAACAAGGCATAATCAGACGTTTTGGGAAATTCGCCAGAATGGACAGCCCTGGTTTACATTATCACCTGCCCTACCCTTTTGAATCTGCAGTTACCCCTTCAGTAACAGAAGTAAAGCGTATCGAAATTGGTTTTAGAACTGTTCGAAACGGATACACAGATGTTTCCGAAGAAGCACTTATGCTAACCGGTGATGAAAATATCGTACGTGCTGAATCTATTGTACAGTACAGGATAAAAAATGCCGGTGATTACCTCTTCAACATCATCGAACCAGAGTTAACAGTCCGAAATGCTGCTGAAGCAGCATTAAGACAGGTTATCGGTAGCAGAAAAATAGATGATGCACTGACAGAAGGGAAATATGAAATTCAAGAAGAAACTAAACTGCTTATCCAGGAATTGCTGGATTCTTATCAATCAGGAATTGTGGTTATTGCAGTTCAGCTTCAGGATGTTAATCCACCGGAAGAAGTTTCTGCAGCTTTTAAAGATGTGGCAAGTGCAAAAGAGGACAAAAGTAAATTCATTAATGAAGCAGAGGGTTACTATAATGATGTCATTCCTGATGCAAGGGGTGAAGCCGTAAAAATCACTAAAGAAGCAGAGGGTTATAAAATAGAGAGAATCAGAAAAGCTGAAGGTGATGTGGCTAAATTTAATCAGATTTTAACAGAGTACCAAAAAGGTAAGGATGTCACCAAATATCGTTTGTATATTGAAACCATGGAATCCATCTTACCAAATATGAAAAAATATATTATGGATAATACTGATGATAATAGTCTCCTGAAATTTTTACCTCTTGATGAACAGCTTATTCAAAAAACCCCCGAAAAGGAGGTTACCAAATAATGAAAAAGAACTTATTATTAATCATTTTGGTTTTACTAATCCTGGTTGCTTATTTTTCGCTTTTTATTGTTGATGAAACCAAACAGGCCATTGTCCTGCAATTCGGCAAACCAGTTAAAGCAATACAGGAAGCAGGATTATATCTTAAAGTACCCATAATTCAAAATGTAGTTTTCTTTGAGGGAAGACTGTTGATTTATGATGCACAACCAACAGAGATCATTACCCGTGATAAAAAAACCCTGATTCTGGATAATTATGCCAGATGGAAAATTGAAGACCCTCTACTTTTTCTACAAACAGTTAGAGATGTTAACGGTGCCCAGCCTCGACTGGATGATGTCATCTATTCCGAACTCAGGGTTGATTTGGGGAAATTTGATATGAGCGAAATTGTTTCCCAGAAAAGAACTGAGATTATGGAAACAGTTACCCAACGCAGTAATGAAAAATCAATGGAGTATGGAATAAATATTATTGATGTCAGAATCAAGCGTGCCGATTTGCCTCCGGAAAACGAAAAAAATATTTTTGCCCGAATGGAAGCAGAACGGAATAGGATTGCCAAACAATATCGCGCAGAAGGAAAAGAAGAGTCTGCTAAGATAATAGCAGAGACTGAGAGAGAAAAGACTGTTATATTAGCTGAAGCTTACAAAGAAGCCCAGCAATTGCAGGGTGAAGGAGATGCGGAAGCTATCAGGATCTATGCGGAAAGTTTTAATCAGGATCCGGAATTCTACCAATTTTTCAGAACACTGGAATCCTATAGGAATAGCTTGAACGAGAACACAACTATATTATTGTCACCCGATAGCGAATATATTAAATTTATCAATAGAATAAATTTTAACAAATAGTAACAACAAAAATCTTAAGAAGGTAATTTGGCCTTATGCTATGAGCAATATTGCTCATAGCATAAGGTTTAGAAACAATTTTATAACTCACTATTTTTAACCATAAAATAGATTAAAAGTTTTAAAAAATAGATTGTAATTACTTTTAGTAACCTTCAAAAAGATTTATTCTATTTTGCGGTTCTTCCCCATAAAATATTCGACTAATATTTTCATATACAGACATTATATTTTCTTTAATTGCCTTATCACTATATCCGGCATTATGAGGCGTCAAGATAACATTGCTTAATTCATGAAACGCAAATTGACTGGGAAATCTATCTGGATGTTCCCTGTCAGGATACTGATACCAGGTATCAATAGCAGCTCCCGCTAAGATACCATTTTTCAGAGAATTGAATAATGCTTCTTCGTCAACAACCTTTCCTCTACCTATATTAATAAGATATTTACTTTTCATAAGTTTTAATTTATCCTCATCAATCAGGTTTTTTGTTTTGTCGGTTAAAGGTGTAGCAACAATGATAAAATCAGAATTTTTAATCACATAGTCTGTCTGGTCTGGCATTCCTAAA
>CAZPII010000285.1:0-2534 GCA_964586485.1 uncultured Atribacterota bacterium
GGAAAATTACAAAAAAAATGCAGAAAACTTCAAAAAACAACTAGATGATCTACAGATAGATCTTAAGGAAAAATTCAGATCATTAAAAACAGATAAGCTCATGGTATTCCATCCTGCCTGGGGCTATTTTGCAGATGAATATCATTTAAAGCAAATAGCCATAGAACAAGATGGCAAAGAGCCAACCGCAAAGCAATTACAGAGTATCATCGATTTAGCAAAAGAGGAGAATATTAAGGTCATATTTGTGCAGGCACAGTTCAACAAAGAAATTGCTCAATCCATAGCTGAACAAATTGGAGCGACTGTGATTCCTATTAACCCCCTTTCGGAAGATTACTTGAATAATTTAAAGACTGTTGCCACTAAAATTGCTGAAAGCTTAAAGTGATGGTAAATAATGATGAAAAGAAAAGAAATCATCAAATTAGAAAATATTTCATTTAGCTATGGTAAAGAAGATTTCTTGAAAAACATTAATTTCTCAGTCTATGAAAATGATTTCGTCGGCATAGTGGGGCCCAATGGTGGTGGAAAAACGACATTACTAAAGCTTATGCTTGGTTTACTGATGCCAAGGCAAGGGAAAATATTAGTGTTCGGCAAATCTCCCAAAGATGCCAGACATGAAATAGGTTATTTGTCTCAATTCAAGAATATCGATTTTGATTTTCCTATTACTGTTTATGAAATAGTGTTGTTAAGCAGGATAGGAAAAAAGATTTTTAAGCAATTCAGCCGAGAGGATAAGGAAGCTACCGAAGCATCTCTAGAACAATTAAACATAGCCAGGTTTAAGGACAAGAGACTTAATGAATTATCAGGTGGAGAAAAACAGAGGGTATTTGTTGCCAGAGCATTAGCAAATCAACCCAAAATTTTGCTTTTAGATGAGCCAATGACCAATCTTGATATGCATATTCAGGAAGAATTCTATCAGATTTTGAAAAAGCTTAACGAGAAGATTGCTATTGTTATTGTTGACCACGATCTGGGGATGGTCTCCAAATTTGCAAAAGAAGTTGTCTGTGTCAATAAATGCATTGCCCATTCAATAAAATATCATAAGGATGCTTTGGATAATATAAAGAAGGTATCCTATGTTTGAACTTCTGCAGTATCAGTTTTTTCAGAATGCATTGATTGTTGCATTCTTAGCTTCAATAGCTTCTGGAATTATCGGCACATATATTGTTGTAAAAAGGATTTCTTTAATTTCCGGAAGCATTGCCCACGCAGCGTTTGGAGGGCTGGGAATCAGTTATTTTCTTAATTACAATCCTTTTATTGGCGGAGTAATGTTTAGTTTGGGCATAGCACTCATTATCGCATGGCTAAGGAGAAAAGCCAAAAATAGGTTAGACGTTTTGCTGACTTTTTTATGGGCAACAGGTATGGCAATCGGGTTAGTTTTTATTTTTTTAACCCCGGGTTATGCAACTGATTTATTTACCTATTTGTTTGGTAATATATTACTGGTATCAAGATATGAAATTATGGTCATTCTTTTTTTGGATATTGTAATATTGATGATTGTTTATTTGATGTTTAACTCTTTTCTTGCAGTTGCTTTTGATGAGGAATACTCTGAAACAAGAAACATGCCTGTAGCTTGGGTTGATATGGTATTATTTAGTCTAATAGCATTAACGATTATCGCTACAATAAAAGTGGTCGGAATTGTGCTAATGATTGCTATTCTTACAATTCCTGCTGCCACAGCACAATTGTTTCATAATACGGTAAAAAGAATCATGTTAACCGCATCATTCATTACCTTGTTTTCCATTATCACCGGATTGTTCATTTCTTATTATCTTAATTTTGCTACAGGTCCGATCATCGTTTTAATTATCTCATTTATTTATATTTGCGGGATATTTTTAATACGCTTTTATTCACCTTATTCCAGTTAAATGTTGGGAAAAGATATGCATTTGATGTAAGATAAGGCCAATTCGATTAACAGTAAAACAGAGAGATACTATAATGCTGGAAAAACATTATCTAAAACGAATCATTGTTCTGATAATTATTCTAGCAGTAATCCCAGCCGCAATTCATGGTCAAGAAATAGATGACTTACAGATTATGGAAGAGGAAATAACATCCAGTACTGTAAGGGGAAAGGTTCTTGAAATTGCTTTAGAAACAGAAGAAGAAATTCTGGCAGATAATTACTCATTTCGCAGAATGATTCAAAATATTAACGTAAAAGTAACCTCCGGAAAATTTAAGGATGAGATAATTGAAGTGCAAAACATCATTGACGACCGCATGGTTTATAATATTGAAATCAAAGTAGGCGACAGGATTATGGTGTATCTACAAGAAGATCAGGAGGGGAATATCCTTAATGCCTACGTAGATGAAATAATCAGGGACACTTACCTTTTATATCTCGTTGTCTTTTTTGGACTCACATTAGCCGTGATTGGCGGATTAAAAGGGATAAAGGCAATCGTAACTCTGGGATTGACGGCTGTTGCTATTATCAAAATATTTTTTCCGTTAATTCTCGCCGGGAATGACCC
>CAZPII010000286.1:0-2525 GCA_964586485.1 uncultured Atribacterota bacterium
TATTGCTTTTATTATCCCGGTCTATGATAGCCTGAATAAAGTTGGTTGATTCTTTGTTAATATTGGACTCATTTACATTCATTGATCCTGGCTGCCTCCTTACAATGGCTTTAAAACCTCTAAAAGAGGTTTTATTTTTTCTAGTTTACTTTTTTTATGTTCTTTTCTCTTTCAATTTTATTTAACTATTACCATCTTCTAAAAAGGTGGTTCTTCATGGTTTAATAAATCTGCTAACCATATATGTATAGTATATCAGTTTCTATATTACAACATTTAGAATAAAAAATCTATGCCTTGATATGCTATTCCGTTTGCATAGAATAAACATCTCACCCGCATAGCGAATGGCTTTAAAAAGTATCACTTATCTTTACGCATATCCTGTAGATGTTTTTTAGCAGAATCAAGTACACTTGATTGGGATTGGTATGTTCCAATAATTTTGATGAAAGTGGTGCATTTTTTTAATAACTGCAAAGCCTCCTGTGAAACTTTTTCCTGTAATCCTTTCTCAAAATCCATATAAAAAACATATTCCCAGGGCTTTACCTTGCTTGGCCTGGATTCCAGCCGGCTTAAATTAATATCTCGAACAGCAAACTCTTTTAGACACTTGTATATCGCACCCGGGACACTCACTACGGCAAAAATAATAGATGTTTTGTTATTATTTTGGTGATGCCTTATTTGGGGGGAAAATACCAGAAATCGTGTATAATTATTAGGATTATCTTCAATCCCGCTATCCACAATTTTCATCTTGTAATAACTTGCAGCTCTGCTGCTGGCAATACCTGCTGACTTCAAGTCACCTGATTCTTTAATCTGTTTTATGCTTCCGGCAGTATCATATACCGGGATGATTTGACAATCAGGAAAATGCTTTAATAAATATCTTTCACATTGAGCTAATGCCTGGGGATGGGAAAAAATCTTATCAATTTGCTCTAGCCTAATATCATTATGAGCAATCAAACAGTGTTTTATTTTTAAGATTACCTCTCCAATTGCAAACAAACTTTCCTTTAACAATAGGTCATGCACTTGATTAATCCCTCCGGTCTGGGAGTTTTCAATAGGCAAAATGGCATATTCCGCTTCACCGGATTTGACTTTGTCGCCAACCTCTTCAAAATTATTACAAGAGATTATATCAATAGAAGAACTAAAATATTGCAGGGCAGCCATCTCACTGAATGAACCAATTTCTCCCTGTAAAGCAACCGTTTTTTTCTTTCCATAGTCGTCGATACTTTCATCCATTGATTTATACTCCTTTTCTAATAATATATTTTTTCCATATTTTAATTATTTATTTTTAATATTTTTTCTTTTAAATGCCCTGCTTTTGAAAAATCGTTTTCTAATTCAGCAGGATTATTGGTAATTTTTTGCTTAATATTGCTTAACATTTCTTCTAACTCTTCGATAGCCTTAATCGTCCATTTCGCATTGGTTTGATAAATATCATTCCATATGGTAAAAGGACTGCTGGCAACCCGGGTCATTTCATTAAATACATTTCCACCTATTCTAAAATAATCGGGGTTATTCTTTTCTTCAACCAGGCTTCCCAGCATATTAGTCATAGACACCGCAATCAATTGAGGCAGATGGCTTATTAAAGCAACAACACGATCATGTTCGGTCACTTCCATTTTTATTTCAATAGCTCCGATGTGCTGGATGAAAGAAGACATTTTCAATTCTGCTGAAGGATTGTTTTCTTTTCTGGGAATCACGATATAAGGCTTTTTTATAAACAAATCAGGATGGGCATATTCTATTCCGCCTTTTTCCAAACCGGCCATAGGATGACCGCCTATAAAATCATATTTATCTGAAAATAGATTTTCTGCCTCCTCCATAATATCCGTCTTGGTACTTCCTGTATCGGTAACCAGAGATTTTTTTGATAAATAAGGTTTAATCAAGTTCATTGATACAATGATATCTCTAACTGGAGTAGCCAGAACAATCATATCTGCATTTTTTATACCTTCTTCGATCTTTTCACTCCCCTGATCGATTGCACCACAATGAATTGCTTTTTCAATTATTACTTTTCTATCAATTCCAAAAATTTGGCCGGAATAAGCACTTTTTTTCAAAGCTAAACCAATCGACCCACCGATTAGACCGGTACCAATAATGGTTATTTTTTTAAAGTCACTTTCTTCACTCATCAGAGACCTCCTTATTGGTATTGATGGAATTTTTCACTTTAATCAGGTATTGAAGTCCTTTTATAGCCATAAGATACCCATAGTAACCCATTCCGACAATCTGTCCGTCACAAACTGGAACAGTAACTGATTTTTCGCGAAAATCTTCTCGTGAAAAAATATTGGATAAGTGAACTTCAATAACCGGTATAGGGCAATCTTCCAGGGCATCCCTTATGGCATAGCTATAGTGAGTAAAAGCTCCCGGATTAATAATGATTCCTTTTGCCTCATTTGAAAATGATTGGATACTATCAATAATTTTTCCTTCATAATTTGACTGAATAAATTCCAGCT
>CAZPII010000287.1:0-2508 GCA_964586485.1 uncultured Atribacterota bacterium
CTTCCTATTCCATATATCTGGATAGGGTTTCTGGTTGCTGAATTTATCGAACTGCTTACTATCCTTATTTATTACCGCCAGGGAAAATGGAAAAATACCAGAGTATAAAATATATTCTACAAAGCATTTTTATTATATATCTGTATACCCTCTTTAGATAAGTAGCCTTCTTTAGATTAGCCGATCCATTGCTTCTTTATCCAGGCGATAGACAGTCCATTCCTTTAAAGGATAAGATCCCAATTTTTCATAAAAATTTTTAGCAGGGTTCCAATTTAATACCGACCACTCCATCCTTCCGCACCCCCTTTCTTTGGCTATTCGCACACATTCTAAAAATAATGCCTTGCCAATACCTAAACCCCGGAGGGATTCTTTTACATAAAGATCTTCAATATAGAAACCGGGTTTGCCCAGAAAGGTGGAATAATTATGAAAGAAAATGACCAGACCAGCAGGCTTTTCTTCCCATGTTGCCAGATATGCCTCTGCATAAGGTTTTTCTCCGAATAAAGTCGCTTTAATTGCTTTTTTGTTGGTTACAACTTGATCAGCTAATTTCTCATAAATTGCTAATTCTTTTATCAAGTCAAATATGACAGGTATATCTTGTATTTCAGCAGATCTGATAATTAACTTTCCCTGATTTTTCCCCTTCATCAAAAAAGCCTTCTTTTTTACTTTAATAGAGTACAATTAACTAATTATTTTAATTTTTTTCATCTTTATTCTGTAAGTAAAGTTTTTTCAATTGCTCAGGTATACGAATAGGGCGCCATTTGTTGCGATCAACAAAAACACCTTTTTGCTCAGCATTGGCCATTATCTGACCTTTTACCACAAATTCTGCCTTAAGTCTCCATTTATGGGAATGAAGACGAACTACCCACATCACTCCCTTCACCTGATCAAACATATGAATGGCATGATGGTATTCAATATGTGTTTCTAACAGAATAGGAATAAAACCGGATTCCATCTGGTAACTCAGGGAAAAATATTCCTCCAGCCATGCCAAACGCAAATCCTCCAACCAGCGTATATAGCTTATATTACTGACAATACCGGCAAAATCAATATCATAAGAGGCAACCTTGATTTCTTTCTCAATTAAAAGGTTTTTCTTCTCTTCAGCCAAAATTTTCCTCCTTTTTTATTCCTTTAGGGATATTATATCAATCCATAATTCTTTTTTTCATCATCTAATTAATACAACTTAACAAATCAATGAGTCCATATCCAACAACAAAAAAGAGAGTTGCATAAACAAAAAGACTGGGCGAAATATTTCTTTCGGTATATTCAGTTTGCTTTAAAAAAAGAATTTTGGTCAGATCGCCCAGCATCATTAAAAGCGCAAAATAGGTTAAAAGAAACCAGCCTGTATTGCGCATCAAAGCTAAGAGCATTCCCCAGTGTCCAGCATTATTAAAAAATACAAAAATCATGGATAAAATCTCTTTATTTTGCCATCGATTAAAAATGGCAAAAAATATTCCTAATGATAATATACCTAAAATAATCAATTGGATTAGACGGTTTCCCGAAGGAAATATCAATACTTGAGAATCCTGACTTAAATAAAAAGCCCATATGCCAATCATGATTGCCATAGATTTAAGTACAGTTTCTGCCAAACCTAAAAAGGTCCAATTGTGGATATACCAGCTTGTTGTTCCCCTTTTTTTATCTTTCTCCTTCAAAAACCAGTTTCTCCTTTCTTAAATTTTTTAAAAATTTTTCAAAAACTATTATGCTTATATTGAAAATAACCTAAAATCTGCTGTTTTGCAATAAAAATTTATTGTTAAAATTTATTTGTGAAACATTGATAATTCAAGTAAAATGCAGATATACCATACAAAGTAACGGAGAAGCTATTATGCCTATCAAATATCTGAATGGAAAACGTTTATATTATGCATTTCTTTCCGGTGCCAGAGAAATAATACGCCAGAAAGATCAATTGAATAAAATTAATGTATTTCCCGTTCCGGATGGGGATACCGGAACTAACCTGGCTTCCACAGTTAACAATATGCTACAGGAAGTCAGGGCTTCCAAGAACGTTGCTTTAACTTTACAATCCATGGCTGATGCTGCATTATCCGGAGCAAGGGGAAATTCCGGTATTATTTTTGCTCAATTTTTTAACGGTTGGGCTAATGCTGTGGAGGGGCAAAAAACACTATCAATTCAGGCCTTTGGCGAATCTGTAGAGGCTGCTATACCTTCAGTTTATAATGCTATCCTTCACCCGGTAGAAGGAACCATGTTATCGGTAATTAAAATATGGGCTCGGGCGGTCTATGACATGAAGAACAAGACTCAAGATTTTACCGACCTTTTTAATACTGCTTTACTGAAAGCAAAAGAGGCTCTTGATAATACGCCTAATCAATTAAAGGTCCTTCGTGATGCTCATGTAGTAGATGCCGGTGCAAAAGGTTTTGTTCATTTATTGGAAGGAATGGCTCAATTTATTCGCTCAGGTAATTTAAGAGAAAT
>CAZPII010000288.1:0-2506 GCA_964586485.1 uncultured Atribacterota bacterium
TAATAGTTGCTTCTTCTGCCAGAGAATTAAAGCTGCAACAAGACAACAAAATTAACAAACACAATATTATTGCTCCATTTCTTTGAATAAAACTCATAATAAAAACCCCCTTAATATTAAAAATAACTCCAAATCTAAATATATCTTCTAGATACCTTTTTATTTAAATTTACAATAATTCAATGAAATAAACATACAATAATAGGCCTTAGCTATTAAATTAAAACTATAGATCATCTCCTTTCTACAATAAAATACATCTCAATATGTCCAATATAGAGTACCAATGATTTTTCAATATTGTTATCTATTATTATAAACATTATAGGACAAAATTATGTACTTTTCTTTGGATAATATTACAATTTTTATGCATCGAATAAACTTATTTTATGTACATTTTAACAAAAAAGGTGTAATTTTTCCCTATTTTTCTTGAAAATTATTCATTTTAAGAGCAATATATAATTGTAACGCTTGATCAAATTTACGTGCATCAAGGCCAGTAAATTCTTTTATTCTTTCCAAACGATAGAGAAGGGTATTTCGATGAACATAAATGGCTTTTGCAGTATCGGTAATATTAAGATTATGATCAAAAAATGCTTGTAGAGTTTCCCAGAAAATAGGTTTTGTATCTTTGCTGATATTATTCTGTTGGAAAACATGATCAACAAAATCACTCCGTGTTTCCGGACTGACTTCTATCAACAATCGGCTAATGCCAAGATAGGAAATATGGTGAATTCCCATTTTGCTATCTACTTTGTCCCCAATTTCTAAAGCTTGACATGCTTCCCGATATGAATGCACTAACCCCTTAATACCGGGATGATATTCTCCTATACCAATTGAAGCCTGAAAATTTCTTTGGGCTAAAATAGTCTCTTTAATCATTTTACCAATTTTAACTGACTTTTGCCTGACGGATTCAGGTTTATCACTAAAACAAATAGTCTTAAGAACCACAAAACGGTCTCCACCCACATAGGCTACAATATCCTGCGGCTGTTTGATAAAAAGGTCTCTGACTGTTTTTAATACATTGTTCTTTATCCTTTGTAGGTAAATTTCTCCCTCCTTTAATCCATTATAGTCAGATAAACTTTTTTGGGCAGTTTTCTCAAACCGGAATATATTAATCAAGAGAGCAACCCTTGGTAAAGTAATATCATAACCAACAATCTGTCCTCGTGCTATAAATAAGTCGTTATCATTTCCTATTCTTCCGGAAATAAGATCATGAATAAAATTTTCTTTAGCCTGTCTCTCCAGATCAACCTCTTTTAGTAGGAACTGCTGTTGCAGCATCATTTCAACTGTCATCTTGATGATCTCTCCGAAAGGACCTACTTCATCTGGATTACCGGTAATGCCAACCACCCCAATTATTTGTTTTTGATCTTCAATTGGTAAATTAATTCCGGGTTTCACACCGATAAGATGATTTTTATTCTCGGGATAGATAAATAACTTCTTCTTATTTCTTATTACTACTGAAGCACCTTCATGGTATTGGTTCAGACGGGACTTGTCCCTTGTCCCTATAATATAACCTTTTTCATTCATAATATTTATATTTTTTCCAATAATTCTGCTGGTCCTGTTAACAATTTGTTGAGCCAGTTGGTGGGTAATTTTCAATAATTTATCCTCCTAACGATTGTTGAAAAAAATGTCTAGCGGATTAAAAAAGTTTTGTGGAATATTACAGGTTTTTCAATATTCTTTCAGGTAGGTCGTCTTATTATTGCGAATCTGAATCTTGTTTTCTGCAAATAACTGGATTGCCTTGGGCAAAAGCTCGTGTTCATACTTTAATATCCTATTAGAAAGTATTTCTTCATTGTCAGACTGTTTTACTTCCACCGCTTTCTGTAGGATAATAGGACCAGTATCCATACCTTCATCAACAAAATGAACAGTACAACCACTAACTTTGACACCATATTCCAGAGCTTGCCTCTGAGCATGAAGTCCCGGAAAAGCAGGTAACAAAGCAGGGTGTATGTTTATGATACTATAACGATATTTCTTTATAAATCTGGAACTCAATAACCGCATATAACCGGCCAGAACAATTAAATCTATATTATACTTTTCAAGATGCTCCAAAATTTTTTGCTCGTATTCTTGTTTATTTTTAAATTGTTTGAAATATGCAACCAGTGTATCAATTTGGTATTTTTTTGCTCTTTCCAGAGCATAAGCATCCGGATTATCACTGATGACAATTTCAACCTTACCATTAATATGACCTGATTGTATGGCATCAATTATTGCCTGTAAATTACTTCCCCTTCCAGAAGCCAGTACTGCTATCCGAATCATAACTTGTTCCTTCTTTGTCTTCTTGATAATCTGTATAATAATTATAAATTTTCTATATTTTTTAAAACCTATAAGTAATGAACAAAAATTTAAGAGGCAATGTAAATTTATTCTCTAATTACTACTTATAAAAATTCTTTGTTCCGGATCTTTTTGTGAAACAACTTCACCAATT
>CAZPII010000289.1:0-2502 GCA_964586485.1 uncultured Atribacterota bacterium
ATTTTACCCCACCATGGAAAAGATTAACTATGTATGAGGCAATTCAATCGGTAACCGGCGTTGATCCCGAAAAGATAGATACTAATAATATGAATGATTTCATTAAAAAATACCAATTGGAAATTCCGGAGAATGCAAGCAAGGGAGAGATTATTAATGAGTTATTTGAAAAACAAGTTGAGCATACCTTGATTCAGCCGACTTTTATTATTGATTATCCGGTTGAGGTTTCTCCTCTTTCAAAGCAAAAAATGAATTTTCCTCATATTGTAGAGCGTTTTGAGTTGTTTATAAACAAAATGGAACTAGCCAATGCTTTTACTGAACTAAATGACCCCATGGAGCAGAAAAAACGCTTTCTTCAGCAGGCAGAGAATAAAAGCAATGGAGAGATAAACCAGCATTTTGTGGATCAAGATTATATTGAAGCATTGGAATATGGAATGCCTCCAGCAGGAGGAATGGGAGTCGGAATTGATCGATTGATTATGTTATTAACCAATCATGATTCAATTAGAGAAGTCATTCTTTTCCCGCAGTTAAAGAAAAAAGAATAAAACGGATAAGAGCAAAATATTTTGAGAATTGATAAATTTTTTAAATTAAGTCGAATTATCAAAAGAAGGACAGAAGCGAAAAAAGCCTGTGATAATCGTTGTGTAATAATTAATGGTAAAGCTGCCAAGGCAGGGGATACTGTGAAACCTTCTGATAAAATTGAGATTCATTTCAGACATAAGATTTTAGAAATTGAGGTTCTTGAAATACCGGAAGGCAATGTATCTTCTTCACGTTCTTCTCAACTATACCGGATTTTAAGTGAAGAAAAAAAAGAAATTGATTAAAATAACTGCAAGTCTATAAATTTAGATGTATTCAAACTTTAACAGGTGAAATAAATGGAAGAAAAAATAATGATAGAAAAAATCAAGCGATTGTTGGAAGAGAAGAAGACCGAAGAATTAGAGGATCTGGTTGGGGATATTCACCCCAACGATTTTAGCGAGATAGCTGAATATTTTTCGCCTGAACAGATTATAGAGATATTTCGTCTCATCAAGGATCGGGAAAAAATAGCAGAATATATATCAGAGTTAAATTCTGAACTGCAATCAGAGCTGCTTAATGCCATGAGCAAGAAACAGGCTTCCGAGATACTGGAAGAAATGGATACAGATGAAGCAGTAGATATTTTGGGAGAAATTACTCCTGAGGAATCACGTGAACTTCTGGATTTGATGCCCAAGGAAGAAGCTGACGAAATTGAAGAATTGATGAAGTATGAGGAAAATACTGCCGGGAGTATCATGAACAATGAATTTGTGACTCTCCAGGAGCATTTAACCTGCGAACAAGCTATCCAGCATATTCGGGAAATGAGCCCGGAAGCCGAAATGGTCTATTATGTTTATGTATTAGATAAAAGAAAGAAACTAATTGGTGTTTTATCATTAAGAGATTTGATCGTAGCAGATGCCAAAAAAAAGGTATCCGAGATTATGGAAGAAGATGTCATAAGTGTCTTGGATACCGAAGATCGCGAAGTCGCGGCCAGAGTAATTTCCGACTATGATTTTTTGGCTATTCCGGTTATTAATAAGAAGGGGATGATGGTTGGAATTATTACTGTTGACGATATTATTGATGTCCTTCAGGAAGAAGTAACTGAGGATATTCATAAAATGGTTGGTTCGGCAGAATATTATGAGGATAAATTAATTAAAGCTACTCCTTTAAGTAGAGCAAAAGCTCGCCTGCCTTGGCTACTGGTTTGTATGGTCGGAGAAGTTATTTCCGGTTCAGTAATAGAATCCCATTCAGGAATTTTAGAGGTAGTAGTAGCGCTCGCTTTCTTTATCCCCATTATCATGGCAATGGGAGGCAATGTTGGGGCACAATCTTCCACAATTACAGTGAGGGGCTTGGCAACCGGACAACTTCGCTTGGATGAATTGTGGAAAAACATCTGGACAGAGACAAAAGTGGGATTTTTTATTGGAATAACAATTGGTGTTATCATTTCATTATTTACTTTTTTCTGGCAAAATAACTATATTCTTGGTTTGACCATAGGTTTATCTCTATGTATAACAGTTATTTCGGCAGCAACAATTGGAACCTTGCTACCTCTAGTTTTTACCCGCTTAAAAATAGATCCTGCTGTGGCAACTGGGCCTTTTATTACAACTGCAGTTGATGTGGGCAGTCTAGTCATATATTTTAGTTTGGGCACCTTTTTGTTTAACTACTTTGGTAGCGTATAATTCTTATAGCTCAATAAAAAAATTCATAGCAAAAAAGAAAAAGAATAATTGTAAAGGAGGAAATAGATGAGTAATATTTTTGATGTTTATGCCAGGGAAATACTTGATTCTCGTGGAAATCCTACCGTAGAAGTTGAAGTTCATTTAGAAAGCGGTTTATTTTCTATAGTTCAAGTTCCTTCTGGTGCCAGTACCGGTACTTATGAAGCAGTAGAGTTAAGGGATGGAGACAAAAAAC
>CAZPII010000290.1:0-2500 GCA_964586485.1 uncultured Atribacterota bacterium
GGTATTGTGCTTCCTGCTTCATTTCTTCATAAGACATCCCCACAAGGTAGGGGGCATAAAAGATATTTAAATAGGCAATACCCAATGCTCCTGCATAATAAGCCTGCATTGAGGATAGAAAAGTATTAAGATGTCCGGTTAAGGTACGGGCATATTTAGCAGGAGAAGATGCGGTATCCAGATTATCTAAATTTAACCCGTATTTCTTGATGAATTCCAGAGAATGTCCCGAGCAATAGATCCTGGGGTACCCAAGATCATGAATATGAACAACTCCTTTTAGATGAGCCTCTGCCACTTCCGGAGTGAATACTTCCTGTAACATATACTGTTTAATGGTATTTTCCGCAATTGCCAGATTGATTGCTTCCGGATTATTGGTAGCAATATTGCTATTCTCTTTTGTTTTGGAAAGAAATAATCGTTTTAAATCATAAGTCGGCATGCCAATTATTTTTTGTTTATTCCATTTTTTTTCATATCCCCGGGCAAACAACTCATTATCCACGAATTCCCTTATTAGATCAGTAGAAATATTATTAAAATTCAGATTAAATATTTTTTCTTCCACATTTTTAGCAATTTTCCTGGCTATTCCCGGTGCAATTTGGGCTTCTTTACAGAGAGCACTAGTTATCTTATTTCTATCCCAGGGCATAACCGTTTCTTTGGTAGAGGTTGAGACCAAAAGAGACATTTCTGTGCTATTTTTGTATTCCTTTTCTCTTCCCCTTACATGTAATTTTTTCCTGATAGTATTTCTTTTATTTCTGTAAAGAATATAAGCTTTGGCAATTTTGGCCAATCCTTTCTCTATTAGTTGTTCTTCGACAAAATCCTGTATTTCCTCCACCGAGGGTGTTTTTTCCCCGAAATTAACCTCTAAGCGATAAATCACATGATCGGTAACCTTGCGGGCTTGTTCCTGATTTTTTTCGCCGACAGCTTCCATTGCCGCTAAAATGGCATTATAAATTTTTTCTTCATCAAAAGGAACAAGATTGCCTTCTCTTTTTTTTATCTTATCTACCATTGTGCTCTCCCTTACTTTTTCATTAACTTATTTTACTTTTTTGATTCGGTTAATTTCCTTTAAGAAGCTTCCTACATCCTCAAAATGCCGGTATACAGAGGCAAACCTTACATAGGCTACCTCATCTAAGGCTTTTAGCCTATTCATCACCAGCCTACCGATAATCTGACTCTTTACCTCATTAGTAGATTTTTGTTTTAATTTCTCTTCAATCTCATCGGCAACTTGGTTGATTTCAGCCATACTAATCGGCCTTTTTTCACAAGCCTTTAAAATACCTTTCATGATTTTTTCCTTGTTAAATACTTCTCGGTTATTATCTCTTTTAATCACTACCAGGGGAACCAATTCAATTCGTTCATGAGTAGTAAAACGTTTGTTGCATTTTTTACAATATCTCCTGCGGCGAATTACCATTCCGCTTTCCATTGACCTTGATTCTATTACTCCGGTTTCAGAATAATTACAGAAGGGACATTTCATTAAACATCTCCATATTTAGGGCTATTAATAATAGTAATACCCTATATGTATAATGTCAAGCTAAAATATGTCAAAATAATAAGCAGGCAATACCCTATACTTATATAGTTTGATTGCCTGCTTTTCTCTTTTAGTGTTTCTTAAAGTCACCCGCTTTGCGGGTGCGATATTTGCTTTCTCTAAATTATTTTTTAAAATATTTTTGAAAAACTCTATTTTATCTGTTTTTACGTAAGAAAGTCGGGACCTCCAAATCACTATAATCTACATCATTTTTTACAGGTTCTTTATTTGGCACTTCTTCTGACTCTGTTTCCTCTACTTTTCTTTCTGCTTTCTCTTTTTCATTTTGACTGGTTATTCTTTCTTTTGTTTGTTCTCTTTCCTTCTCTTCAGGTGATAATTCATCAAAACCGGTAGCAATAACGGTAATACGCAGGTCTTCACCGAGAGACTCGTTGATTACTGAGCCAAAGATAATATTTGCATCAGGATTTGCGGCTTCCTGGATAATTTCAGCAGCCTGGTTGACTTCAAAAAGAGTCATGTTTTTCCCACCGGAAATATTAAACAGTATGCCTCTTGCATCCGTAATCTTGGTTCCCAATAGAGAACTATTAACTGCATTGTAAGCAGCTTCGGAGGCGCGATTTTCACCATTGGCTCTTCCGATACCCATAATAGCAGTTCCGGCATTTTCCATAATCATCTTTACATCGGCAAAATCAACATTAATCAGGCCGGGTTCCACAACAATTTCTGAAATACCTTGAATACCATGGAGCAGTAATTCATCTGCCACCTTAAAGGCTTCCAAAACCGGAGTATTCTCAGCAATAACCTGCAATAAGCGGTCATTAGGTATAACAATCAAGGTGTCAACATATTCCTTGAGCAATCTAATTCCCTCTTCTGCTTGCTTCGATCGCTTGACCCCTTCAAAAGTAAAAGGCTTGGTAACAACAGCAACCGTTAAAGCCCCCA